>JANMIM010000209.1:0-3568 GCA_031375795.1 Bacteroidota bacterium | reverse complement strand
TGCTCGGTGAGCGGCAGGCGGTCGCCGCGCAACTTTACCCAGAGGCTCACAATCACGGTGTCGCCCGCCGCAAACGGCATAGGCCCATCGTGCAGCAAGTTGTTGTCTTTCAGGAAAATGTCTTTGCCAATGCTGTTGTGGTAACCGGGGATGTCGCCGTCGCGGTTGGCGGTGCCATGGATTTCGAAGTCGTCCCAGATCACCGATTGCCCTGACCTACTGGCTTGCATGTAATCGTCGATGGCATAGAGCCTGTCGGGTAGCTGAATGGGCTCCATTTGCCAAGGCGTATGAAAGTCGAGGTCGTGCAAGCCGATGTTTCCAGCAAAGCTTGAGGAGGGGAATCTGACCAATTCACCGTCCAAGGTATCGGATTGTGCGGTCCTGAATCCCCAAATGGGTCTTGGGTCGGTCATGTGGGCCAAGATCTCGAGCGGGGCTTGTGGCTCGGTGACAAGTTGCAGCATCGACCAAGTTTGGGACAGCGATGTGCGGCTCATCATCACATTGAGCATCGGCAGGCCAGAGTGGATGGAAATTTGAAAGGCCAAGCGGCTGTTGAGCGGCAGCGGCGTGTGAAAGTTCTCTGAGCCTTCATGAAAATAGGGCAATGCCATGATGGCGCTATATTTCTCATTGTCTGCAAGTTCCATCCACTGCGTGAACGGCATCCCAAGCACGACTTCTCGCCCCTCGGGATTCTCAGTCAGCGGGTTCGCCGCAGCAATGCGCATCTGCACGCCACGGTTGAGCGCCGCACCCTCCAGCATGGTCCACCCAAATACGGCGACCGGAAAAACCCAAACAGCCCATTTGAGTTTCCTTGCCTTCAACCATGCGACTACTTGCCACAAAAGATAAAAAGCAAAGGTGGTCCAGGTGAAAAAGAACACCCATGAAAAGCGCCCCAAACTGCGGAATTGTTTGATCGGCGGAAACAACTCCGTCATCAATTCAGGCTTGAATGCAAAGGGAACGCCACATGCGAACAAACCCACGGCTACTGCCGCAAGCATGGAAACCGTAATCAGTTTTTTAGTTTCTGGTCGAATGTCGCTGTTTTGAACCCACTGAAATTCGCGCCATCGGCGTTGCAAAATGCTGCTCCCAAGCCTCCAGGTCGTGCGAAACCAATAGCCCACAAAGACGATGCCCGCCACCAAGCCCACGTATCCGATCCCTTCCCAACTGTTTGCCGCGACGATCCACTTGGCAGGCAACAAGTCATCAAAACCGACCAGCGCGAGCGGCATGAAGATACTCTTCCAAGTGGCGATGTATTGGTCAAATCCAAACGGATTGCTGGGGCGGTCCGTGATGGGATCGGTGAGTTTGAGCAGCAAGGCAAAGAGGACCGCTGGCGCGATGACCTGCAACCCAAAATGTAGGATGCGCGGCCCAAACTTCATGCTGCGCCAAGCCACCAAGCTGTGCATCACCCAAATCGCCGACAAAAACACCGCCGAAATCATCACATAATAAGGGTGCAACCAGCCGAGCAGGAACAGTGTGAGCGTGAGTGCGAGCGAGCGGAAAACGCTGGGTTTTTCAAAAGCACGCAGGGCCAGGTGCCACACCAAGGGCACCGCAAAGACATAGGCCAAGCCAAAATGTCCATTCATTTTCAAAATCTGCGGCGACAGCAGCGCGACCGACGCCCCCGCCAAGGCCGCCCAGATGGCATCCACTTGCCACCGCAAAAGGATGCGAAACAACAACCACCCCGCCAAAACAATGCTCAGCAACATCGCATAGTTCATGATGCCCACGGTGTAGTCTGCCAGGCCGAGGACTTTGATCGTGTTGCTCAGGAGCGGTTGTGCATCGGCAAAGACCACGTGGTCGCCATAGGGATAATTCATCCCCTCAAACCACGTGAAAGTGCTGTCCCACTTGGCGTGGTACCATGGCGTGTAGTAGTTCTTGATGGCATCCGCCGAACTGCCCATGATCGTGCTGTTGGGGTGCAGCAAGACTGGGCGGTAGAAAATGACCAACATGCTGAGGAGAATCCCCAGCAACAAGGCGGTCGGAAGCGTTTTTTGGGAATGCATCGCGGCTTGAAAATACGGATTTATCATGGCTTCATCACAACGGCCGCTTCTTTCTCCCACGACAATAGGAATCCCAAGTGGTGGGGCAACAAGTTCTTTCAAGTTGATGTATTTTTGAAGGGTCTCGGCACCGCCTATCTCGGTCCAGATGTTGTCCATTGCATGAGTGTGCGTAATTTGGAATCAAGATGAAAGACCTTCCCGGATATGCCAAGTTCAGCTTTTTGGCCATTGCCGCTGCTTTGGTGATTGTCGCAATGCGTGTGGCAGACATGTTGCTGGTGCCGATGGTGTGGGCCTTGCTGCTCACCTTGATGGTGCTGCCGATCGCCAAGTGGTGGGAGCGTCGCTTGAGACACCGCAGCCTAGCGGCGATTCTTACGATTTCCTTGTTCATCCTTGTCGTGGGCGGTGTGTTTTTTCTCTTTTCGTCGCAAGTGGTACGACTTGCCGAAGACGCACCGATGATCGAACAAAAGTTGGGTGAGTCCGTGGATGACCTCCGCCAATATGCAGACCGCAATTTGGGCATTCCTTTTGAGCAGCAGCCCGCTGTACTCAAGGACAAGCTCTCCACCTCGGCACAGGCGCTGCTGCAGAAGCTGGGAAATACACTTCAAAACACCCTCACAACAATCGGATTGATCTTTGTCGTGCCCATCTACATGTTTTTTTTCCTCACCTACCGAGAACACTTCTCCAACTTTGTGGTCATGCTCGTCGACAAAAGGCGGCAGGTACACACGATGGATACCCTGTCCAAGGCCTCCCAAATCGTGCAAAAGTATCTGGTCGGCGTGGGAATCGAGGTATTGATTGTGTTTGTGCTCACTGCAATCCTATTTTTTGCGGTCGGGATCCGGCACCCGTTGTTTTTTGCTGTAATGGTGGCGGTTTTGAATATCATCCCCTATCTGGGTGTGTTCATTGGGTCTTCTGTTTCCGTGCTGTATGTCTATTTGACCACCGACAGCTGGATTGATGCTATTTTGGTCTTTGTGTTGTTGTGGGTCATCCAGATCATCGACAACAATTTGATCGCACCTTTTGTGATCGGTCAGCAGATTCGGCTGAATCCGTTGGCCGTGATTGTGACGGTGATTTTGGGCGGGCTCATTTGGGGTGTATCGGGGATGGTCATTTTTATTCCGCTGTTGGGCATGCTCAAAGTGGTGCTGGACGAATCAGAGGCCTTGAAGCCCTATGGTTTTCTGCTAGGTGATCGCAACGGCAAGTGAGGCAGTGAGACAAAACAAAAACGGTCGCATTCCCGAGGAAATGCGACCGTCGCTGTTACATCACAAGCGCAAGTGTCAGCGCATGATCTTGTTTTCTTCGATAAACTTGGTTGAATACACGCCCGAACGGAAGATCTCATTTTCCATGAGTTTCCTGTGGAAGGGGATGGTGGTCTTGATGCCTTCGACGATGAATTCGTCGAGGGCACGCTCCATTTTGGCGATCACTTCCTCGCGGGTGCGGGCGGTCACGATGAGCTTGCCGATCATCGAGTC
>JANMIM010000185.1:0-2461 GCA_031375795.1 Bacteroidota bacterium | reverse complement strand
TTCTCCGCTACGTCTTGGTGAATTTGCTGCGGCTCCTTTGGAGCCTTGCAAATGCACCAAGACTTCGGTCGAAATGACAAGGAATTTTGCCTACTGGCAAAGTAACGGATAAGCATATTGGGGAATGGGCTTTACGGGAACAGGACCACTGGACAGGGGACGTGGTCATGCCGAGCGGAACGAAGTGAAGCCGTCCCGATTTTGATCGGGATGCGTACAGAAACACCTCACGCACAGCAGTATCAATGACAATAACGGGATCACCTAGCCGCTGGACATAACGCATCCCGATCAAAATCAGGACCTTTTCGTACTTCGACTCCGGTATCAATGACACGTTGTGGATCATGCAGGTAACCAGTGGATTGCAAAGATGAAATTTTGAGGAGGAAATGATCCATGTTGCTGTTGTGCGCTACCTGTATCTGAGGTCAAGATGCCTCCGCTGCATCTTCGATTTCGGTCGGCATGACAAGCAGACTGTCATTTGATCAAAAGGGCCTGATTATCGGAATGGTGAGCGGTGGTGACAAAGGGGTTGATTTTAGCGTAACGGATAGTCATATTCTCCAAATCCTCACCTTCGCCAGGCGCGCAAGGCAGCTTCCAATTTCGGTTGCTCGTATTCGGAGTCCTCTGCGGGGTAGCGCAATATCGTGTCGTATTTCCCTGTCGCCTTGGCCAATGCCCACAGAAGACTCTCGCCTGCAGGAATCGCCGTCGGCTCTTCGGCATAAATCGGATCCTGGTAGGCATATTCCGCATCGATGAAAACCCATCCACTTGCCTCCAAGGCACGGATCACGTCGTCGAGGAAATAGGCATTGACCAGGTTGTGGTGCAAGAGTAGCACGAGCCGCACCTTGCGACCGGTGAGCGCCGTGGCCAGGGAATCATAATATTGCGCACGCTCCAGGATATGGGAAACATAAAATTCCTTGTAGGGCCTAGGATTGAGCAGCGGATTCTTTTTGAGGCTGTCGTTGAGCATTTGGTCCACATACCAATCGCTTGCATCCACCGTCACGTGCCCGTTGCGGTAACCGTGGGTGGCCAGGATGTCGCGCAACGAGTCACGCCGACCGATGGTGGCCCCTTCCTTCAAAAACGGAAACCGAAACCAAGGCTTGTAATGCGCCAAACCCCTGATCATGCTGTCGGTGCGCATCAATTGCTGCTCAAAATCCTTGGTGGAGGCTTTTGGGGAGGAGAAATTGGTATGGGCATAGCTGTGATTGGCGATCGCGTGGCCGCCCTGATCCCAACTGCGCAACAGGCTTTGCCCGGCTGCGGAATTCACCCGAAATCCACAGACAAACAAGGCGGCCTTGAGCTCATGTTGCGCCAAGGTCTGCAAGATTTTCTGGTTGCGTTCCTGCCAGATCGACGCAGGCGTATCGATGACATTGGGGTCGTCAAAACTCAATGCGATCATCGTCTGGGCCTGCACGGTGCCGATGGTGAACAGGCCGATGAGGACGATATGTAGGAATCGGTGCATGCTCAAAACTAGGGCACGAGGCTTGAAGATGCAAGCGGGCAATGGGGCTCGGGTGCGACCGTCGATGTTGTGGTTGGAAATCGGGGATCCATTGCCTATGTTTGACATCGAATTTACCTACAATAAAAGACACCATGGGATTGTTTGATTTTTTGTTTGGCCGAAAAAAACTCACGATGGAGGAGGCTGATGCGATTGGGGATCAATTCGCGCCCAAGAATGCACCGCCGATGAGCGAGCAGGCCCAGACGCGCCTAGCCATCAAGCTCATGACGAGCCGCAAATACCAGGAATCCATCGATGCCTATCAGGCCCTGATGGTGCAATTCCCTGAAAGCAAGGCCACTTTTCTGAGCCAGATCGGGGTGGGGCATTATTTCCTCGGCGACTATCCAAAAGCAATCGAATATTATGTTGCGGCCAGGGACAATGGCGAGCACGCCGACATCATGGACCACAACATTTGGGAGGCTTGCGAGACGATCTTCAAGAACACGGGCGACAAGGCCGCGGTCGAGCGCTACCTCGTGCTGTGTCCCGGCGGCAGCAACACCAAGGCCGCCAACAAGCTGCTTGCGCGGTAGGGAATATGCTCGGGAGGGGCATTGTTTGATTGCAAAATTGAGTCAGAGGCCGCTGGCCGATGGACCACTGACCCTATGCCTCCGGCAATTGCCGCCTATTTTCGTTTGCCGGAGGCAAATGGTCGATCGTTACGCCACAGCGCACCAGAGGCCTTGGACTCGATCAGGACTCGATCAGGACTCGATCAGGTTCGTGATCGAGCTTTTATTCCCAAGACGCAATCACTCCACAATCTTGCTCATCATCCTGATGGCTGTGAGCAGGGCCGTTACGGTGATCGCCATCACCCCGCCGGCCACAAAAAATCCGATCGTGACGGGCAAAAAGAGATTCAAGAACAGCCAAAATACAAGGGCTCCCAAACCCAGCACCACC
>JANMIM010001071.1:0-1172 GCA_031375795.1 Bacteroidota bacterium | reverse complement strand
ACCACGCTCCTGACCAATTTGCCGCTTGGCCTTGAACCCGTGATCTTGGTCAACATCGATTACGAAGACGGTACAAAAGTCGAAAAACGCGTCGAATACAAGGAAAGCGACTGGTCGGCGAGTACCAACGAATGTAATGTGGGCATCGGCAGCAACTATTTCCGAGGCGACCTCGATAAATACGAGATTCATTTTCAGGACGATGAGCTCACGCTCGACATCCAAATCGCACGGGAAACCATGAGTTGGCGGCCCGAGACAGGCCATATGATGTTTGGCAGCGAAGGCGACTTTTTTGCCTGGGTCGTGGCAGTACCGCAGGGCGAAGCCACGGTCACCTATACCTACGAAGGCAAAAACGTGACCACAAGCGGCTCCTGCTACCACGACCACAATTGGGGCAACAAAAGCTTGGCCGAATTGGTGAACCATTGGTACTGGGCGCGCGCCGAGATGGGGCCCTATTCCGTGATCGCCTCGGAAATCATTGCCGAGAAGGCCTATGGCTATGATTCGTTGGTCGTCTTCAATCTCTCCAAGGACGGCGTCTTGGTTCAGGATCAAGGGGAAAACGTGAAATTGTTTCGCCTCTTTGCTCGGCCCGACGAGAAAACGGGCAAGCCCGTGAGCCATGAGGTGCGCTTTGTCTATGAAGACGACCAAAACCGCTATGAACTGAAATTGGTGATCGAGAAAACCCTGTTGGATATCTTCCTCGCAGAAGGAGCGATGCGGGTCATGTCCATGCTGCTCACAGGTAGCGAAGCAGCCTATCTGCGCTTCACCGGTGCGGCAACGCTGTCTGTGTATGCAGGTGGGAACTTGGAAGCTACCTATGAAAATGACGCTGCCGTTTGGGAGTTGATGTATTTTGGGAATTAAGAAATGAAATCTCAATAAGTTTTAGGTGAAATCCAGCGACGAATCGGTCGATTGGGCAGAATCAGCATGCCATGGTGGCACCTCCCAGAATATCATGGCAATCGCATGAAAGTCACGAGCGGCCCCGAAGGCGCCAGGCCACGCTGATCCTACGCAAGCCTCTGTGCGTTCCCCCATCATCCTTCCAGATGTCCACCTGCCTCCCAAGCAGCAGTGGGCCCACTGACGGGTGCACCCGAATGGCGCCGGCAGTGGGCCAAACCACCAACGCGACCACAGTTTGAAAGAAT
>JANMIM010000036.1:0-1971 GCA_031375795.1 Bacteroidota bacterium | reverse complement strand
GAAAACATGCCGGCGATCCCCAGCTTGAATTCCTCCCAACTCCCAGCGAGGAAGGGGAGTAGCAGGACGATCAGCCCATTCAACTGCCGCACGAGCACCACCAATCCCAGCGAGACCAGCATGAGCACGAGGTGGCGTGACCGCTGGGTGCGGAAATAGGAAATGGCGAAGTAGAGGAATGCAGAGACGCTAAACAGCGAATAGACATGGCTATAAGCGGCATCCTGATTGGCATATTGCGTCACCCCGGTCCCGAGTCCGAGCAGCAATTGCATGATGAAGATCACCCAGACGCGCACCTTGTACCGCTCCAGCATCAATTGCAGGAGCACGAGTGAAAGGAAGAGGTAGGTGAGCGCAGCATGAAAGACCTGCTTGTGAAAGGGTTCCTGCCAGCCGTCCTTCAAGGTGCCTTCGAGCGGCGTGGTCGCGTAAGCATAGGTAAAAAACGGTGCTTCGAGCAGGGCGGTGCCGCAACCGTATTTGTTCAGCTTCATGCCATGGTAATCGGGATAACCCTTTACCCCTTCGTAGGCCTCCGGGTGGTCGGCCATAAGCTTGCCCTTGCGATCCAGGTCGTGACGTATGAAAATCGAAGGCAAGTAGTCGTAATACCCCTCACCATCGGCATGGATGATGTCCTTGACATTGCCCGTAATGTTGTTGACAATCAGCAGAAAACAAAACATCACAGCAGCGGCCGGCGCACATATCCCGAAAAAGCGACCCAACGCCTTGAACACCACCATCGACCTGAAACGTATCCACAAATCCTCAAATGCCATGAAAACCGCCTTTTCCGATCAAACAACCATGCTTCAATCAACACGACCCTCCAAAACCACCCCAACGCTCACTCTCACTTTTCACTGTTCACTTTTCACTCTCCACTTTTCACTGTTCACTGTTCACTGTTCACTGTTCACTTCCCCTTCTCCCCAAAAAGCTTCGCAAGATAATCATTCAAAAACATTCCCCGAGGATCCAATTCCCTGCGCAACTGCTGGAAATCTGCCCATCTTGGATACAATTTGGCCAGCGAGGCCGGCGTCTGCGTATGCATCTTGCCCCAGTGCGGGCGGCCGCCATATTTCTTGAGAATCTCCTCCAAGGCCGCAAAATAGCCCTCGTGCGGCATGCCCTTGTACATGTGGGCCGCGATGTAGGCGCTGTGGCGACCATTTGCCGGACTGAGCCAGATGTCGTCGGGAGCTACCCAGCGACATTCCAGCGGGAAGTGCACGCGGAAATTTTTTTCCTCGATCAGCGCCACGATCTCCCGCAGGGCGGGGACGAAGTTCTCTGCCGGCAGGTTGTATTCCATTTCCTGGAACCGCACGAGGCGCTGCGTGGCATAGACGAGGTGGCTCCAGTTGGTATTGGTGCTGCCCGATACCCCCGCCGCACTGATCTTGGAGGCCATTTTGGAGAGGAATGGGAAAATGCGCGCATGCTTGCTGATCACCCAAAACACCCCATTTTCAAGCAAGATGTCGTTGAGCCACTTGCCGATGCCGCTTTTTTTGGGGGGCTCCTCGGTGATGTTGCTTTCCTTGGTTTGCACGGTCTGGGTGAATGGAAACCAATAGAATTCAAAATTGCGGTTGCGCGTCTTGTAGTCCTCAAGCTGCGCGAGCACATCGTCGAGCTTGGCCTTCTTGGCGACGTATTTCAGTTTGTAGGCAGGGCGCAGCTGCAACTCCATGCGGGTGATGATGCCGAGGCTGCCGAGCGACAGACGCACGGCAGGCAGCAAGTGTGCATTTTCGTTTGCATTCACCTGCAGGATCTCGCCGGCTGCGGTCACGAGTGTGAGGCCCAGGATGCAGGTGCTCAGGGTGCCAAACTCGATGCCGGTGCCATGCGTGCCGGTGCTGAGCGCCCCGGCGACCGATTGCACGTCGATGTCGCCTTGGTTCACCAAGGCGAGGCCCTCGGCATTGAGCAGGGGGCCGAGGTCGCGCAGGCGGG
>JANMIM010001473.1:0-1018 GCA_031375795.1 Bacteroidota bacterium | reverse complement strand
CGGCCGGCCAATGTGATCGACTCCGTCGTCGTGAGCCCGCATTGCCGTGTGGGCAGCGTGATGCCGGTGATTTGGGCCTCGTTGGCGGGGGGGGCATAGATGCGCACGTTGTCCACGGCCCACCACCAGGCCCAGATGCTGTTGTCCTCGTATCTGAAGCGCACCCTCATCGCGGCGTTGGAGTAGGCTGTGATGTTGATTGTCTGGTGATTGGCGAGGTTCCAGGCGCCGGTATTGGCACTCAGGGTCTGCAAGATCACCCAGGCGGTGCCGTTCCAGACCTCGACGTAGCCGCGATCGGCGGAGTACAGACGGAAATATTGGTCAAATTCGAGGATGATTTGTGTGTAGGTCGTCCCATTGAATGCTGGGCAGATGAGCTGCTCGCTCAGGAGCGGGTGTGGCGCGTTGCCGGCCGCATCGCTGTTCACAAATGCGAATTGGGAGCCGTTGAGGGTATTGCCGTTGTAGCCATTGGTGGTTCCAAACCACGTGTCGACTGGTCCGCCGCCATTCACGATCGTCCAAGTGCCGGGGATGCCCGCATTGAAGTTCTCGTTGACGATGCTTTGGGAAAATGCCGAGCTGAAAATCAGCGTGAGCAATGCCGCAAGTGGGAGGAGTGTGTAGCGTATTCTCATACTTACCTTGATTGATCCAAAGCGTCAAGGTACGAAATTTTTTTGCTTGGGAGGATGGAAAGGTAGCAGGTGGAAAGTAGTAGGTAGTAAGTAGTAGGTAGCAGGTCCAAGCGAACCTGCTACCTACTACCTGCTACCTAAAATTTCATCCAAATAATCAAAAGCCCGTCGCAGCTCGGGGATCACGATGCTGCCGCCGATCACCGTGGCAATTTCAAAGGTCTCGACGACCTCGGCTTCGTTTGCGCCTGCCTTGAGCGCCTCCTCGATGTGGTATTTCACGCAACTGTCGCAGCGCATGGCGAGCGACACACAGAGGCCCATGAGTTCCTTGGTCTTCTTGTCGAGCACGCTCACGTACCAAGACGAGGGCGTGC
>JANMIM010001453.1:0-6006 GCA_031375795.1 Bacteroidota bacterium | reverse complement strand
CCATGGTGGCGATGTATTGCTGCATTCACTTGGGCAAGCCGATGGGGGAGGCCATTTCATCCATTTTTGGAGGATATATCCTCGGAATAGTCGCTCTACGCAGCCGTTCCATCTGGGGCGGAGTAGTCATTCACCTAGGTGTCGCCGGGCTCATGGACTTGATGGCTTGGTTGCAGCGTCTGTGGTGAAACTTCGGATGGTCGTCTGCTTTGGATTCAAGATCGGTCCCATCCCTTACGTTTTGGCACGATATTTGTTTCGATTTTTGTAATATTCTCTCTTCGGAGACAATTTTGAATTGCCGCTATCGCTGCATCGATGCACCGCCATGCCATTGATTGCACGAGGATGCGGGACATCCTTCCCAAGAGGCCCATGGCAGCCGTCGCATCTGCCGTTGGTTTTCTGGCCCTGTTTTGCCTACATTCAATGTTGTGAGTTCGTGTCACCCTTGTCGCCTTCAAGATGAATCAAAAAAAATTCCATTGCTGCCTTGTCCTCGGTATCTTACTGCTTCCGGCGTCGATGTTTGCCCAGAAGTTCAATTCATCCCGCAGCGACGATGGCGAGTCTGCGCCATCTGGCAAGGCTGCGGTGATCGAGCAAAGCACCCGCTCGACCGAGTCGTATTCCGAGCCAGCGCCATCCTACACGCCACCGCCCACATATTCCGAGCCGGCCCCGGCCTACACGCCTCCGGCTCCCAGCTATTCCCCGCCCGAGCCTGATCCCGAGCCAGCCTATTCCCCGCCTGCACCCAGCTACTCCGAGCCCCGGCCTAGCGCAACGACGCACAGTTCATGGGATCATTCGTCCAATGCGAGCGATGAAGACCAGGCCCCGAGTCGCGGCACGGCATCCAGCCCTGCCGACCGGGCAGAGACCCACCCGCCCAATACTCCTCGGTCCAACGTGACCAATCCGCAAGCAGGCCAGCAAGTTTCGGAACAGCCAGATGGCTCGGGCACTCCGACGCGGGTGTTTTCCTTCGACGAAGGAAACAATGCGTTGGAAGCCGACGCACCGCTGCCAGGGATTCGTCCCACGCCCTTGCCTGCACCCGTCGGTTCCGGCGTGCGCGACCCCATCGATCCCCGCAGTGTTGGGACCGTTGCCACCATCGACAGCGTGGTGCCGGGCCATCCCCGTCCCGCTGTGATCACTGCGCCGGGCCGTCCCGATTTCCAGACCGTCGCAAGTGGATCTGGGCGACCCGATGCCGCGCCCAATCCTGCCTCGCCCAAGCCACAGGTCGGCGGGCCCAAGCCACTGACCGATCCTGCGCTGCCGCCGGTAGCCACCGTGAACCCATGGTCGATGCTTCCCTCCAGTGGCAGCATCATGGGCGCCGGAGACCCCGCGGCGACCAACGATGACGCAAATGCAGTTCTTGGCTCCTCATTCGCCCCTGTGAACCCCCAGTTGAGCTGCATTCTCCTCACATCAGACACCCTCGTGGCCCTGTACCGCGATCCCCAATGGTGTACCGCGAGCTTTGTGAATGAATTTGGCAGGTGGCTCGATGACTACAAGGCCTGCTACACGGCGCTCGATCGCTACCTGGTCGAGCCATGGATGTGGCCGAGCTACCTCACCTTCTTGGATGAGCGCAATTTCTGGTCTGAGGAATGCCACAGTGGCGACATGGAGCTGAAGCTGCCGCGTGATTTCATGCGGGAAAAGGCCGTGTTTGTGCCATTGCTCATGATCGATGTGGATGCCAAGCGCCTCGACGACTGGGCTTATGTCGAGCAGTCCTTTGCGGCCCCCAATGGTGGACGGAATTATTACGAGACGATGCGGTCGTTTGCGCCATCCTTTGTCTTTTCGCAACTGCGCAGCTGGGTGCGCGATTACCCTACGATCCGCAATTGGCCGAGCTATGCCACCTTGCAAGGCTTTTTTTCGCGCTATTCGCGGTCAGACATCTGGGCATTGTTGCGGATCAAGGCGCGGCAAGACTACGAATCGGCTGCCGGCAAACGCTCGGCAGATCCTGACGGAGCCTATCTGCTTGCTGAAAATGCAGCTTGGATTTGCCTCTCGATGCTGAGCGTCGATCCCAAGGACGAGGAGGTCACGCGCCTCAAAAACGACATCAAGGTCTACATGCGCCAAGACATCGTCTTGTGGACCAAGAGCCCGCTACGGGATATCCTAAAATAAAAAAAGTCAAATTTTTGCCGGCATAGACGTGTTTCGTTCTTTGGATCGGGATGAATGTTCATAGCAATTCATCAGCCGGCTAGCGGGATTCGATCGCCATCGCATCGCCACCGCAATCGTGTTTCAAAATTTGTAGGGGGGCAGGTCTGCAGATCGCAGGGCCTGCCCCTGCTTGTTGATGGACCGACCCCGGGGCAATCGCCCGATGGCCTTGTGCTTTGAGGAAGATTCGCTGATTCACGAAGCCAATTAATTGTTAACTTCCCTCCATGAATCCCATCGATACCCTCGAATTTGCCTTCAAAAAATCGTTTGAAGACAAGTTTTTCTCCAAAGCCGAGCGCGACGAGCTGCGTCAGCTGTATGTGGCCGCCAAGCTCGATCAGCGCAGCCGCGACGTCTTGCGCTCCAAGCTCTTTGCCATGGCCCGCGCGGTCTCCAAGGACAATGACACCACATTTGCGTTTGAGTGGCTGGAATCCGCGACGCGCGTGCTGGAGGAGCGGATCGAGCCGCCCAAGATTGCAGGCAGCGCAGTCTATTTCAGCCCCGGGGAATATTGCCTCAATGGCATCGTGAGCCAGATCCAATCTGCAAAAAAGACGCTGGACATCTGTGTCTTCACGATCAGTGACGACCGTATTTCAGATGCCATCGTGGACCGGCATCGCAACCGCGTGAAGGTGCGGGTGCTCACCGACAATGAAAAATTGATGGACCTGGGCTCCGACATCGAGCGCTTGGTCAAGGCTGGCATACCCGTCAAAGTGGACCGCACAGAGGCCCACATGCACCACAAGTTTGCGGTCGTCGATGCCCAGTCGGTCGTCACGGGTAGTTACAACTGGACACGGTCTGCAGCCCAAGTCAATCAAGAAAATATCGTGGTGACGATGGAAGCCGCGGTGGTACAGGTATTTGTGCGTGAGTTCGAAAAAATGTGGGGCCTGATGGAGAAGTACTGACGCGATGACCGCAGTCCATCGGATCTCGGGGCAAGACCATGCTGCCTTTTCTGGGCAATTGGCTTCTTGCCGACCATTTACCGCTTGAATCTTGCTGAGATTATGGTTAAATTGTGCAATATGAAAAAAAGCACTACACTACTTTTGCTTGCTTGCTTCGCTTTTTCCTTCGCTTTTTCCCAGAATTGGGAAGCCTTTACATCGGGGCGCACCTACCATTACCGCTCAGATACGGCCACTGCGCTGCCCGATCAAAGCATCCATTTTGACGACGTGACGGTCATCGGGGCCGACTCCTCCTTCAGTGTCGCTCGACGGTTCGTATTCCCCGTCGACACCAGCCAACGCAACCAGCCGATGTTTTGCGGCCGGGACATCCGCGCATTTGCAGACGGCACCTTCAATTTCAAGAATCCCGGGAACTTTGCCTTGCAGACGCGTGCCGGCATGGGAGCTTCTTTTGTCTTGGACAGCATCAGCGGCCTGAGTGCCGCTGTGACGCACATGTATAGCCGATTTGTGTTTGGTTTGACCCTCGATTCCATCAAGGTGTTCACGATCAACGCTCTGGACTCCTTGGTCCTCTCCAAGGCCCACGGCATCTTGGAGTGGCCAGCCTCGATGGGCGGATCGCATTTCCTGCTGCGCGGCATCCAGGAAGACAATTTTGGGGAGGTCTTGCCGGGTTTTGATGGCTTCATGGCTTACAACGTGGGCGACGAATATTTCTTTGAAAGTGAGGTCACAAGCGGCGACCTCATCGTGCAGCAGGAAGTTTTCAGGGTACGTTTCAAGGTCGACACCAATCAGCGCGTCATCGGCGGCTCCAACTTACATTGGTCCGGTTTTGTGCGGCATGAGACGTATATCAATGGAATGCTCGACAGCATCATTGCCGGCCCAGACGGCGGCAGCTTCATGCTTCTGGACAAGCAGGACGACATCATCAACAAGTCCCACCACGAGCAGGTGCGCGCCCCGCGCAGCCTTGCCTCCTACAGCCTGCCATCCCCCTGGGCGACCTACAACATCACCAGCGCAGTCGACAGCACCAATGCAGCATGGGCTGGGCTATGGTCGACCATGACCTTCCAGCGAAATGCGGGCAAGACCGAGTTGCACTTCGGGCGCAGCAACGGCGCGGTCGGATGGCTCTACTATGGCATCGGCGGGGACACATGCGTTCGCGCCAGCGACGATCAGATCCGCGCGACCTTTCGCGAGGGGATGGGGGTGACACATGTGGAGTTTGGTTCCTATTTCCTGAGCGGGCAATTCGACCTCGTCGGCTCCATCATCAATGGCGACACGACGGGCGTGATTTTTACGGACAGTACCTTGACGGCCAATGCAGAGGTGGTCAAGCCGATTTTGAATTGGAATGCATTCCCCAATCCCGCCCAAAACGAAATCACCGTCCAATGGAATGACCCCAAGGCAGGGCAGTTGACTATGCTCGACCTCGCTGGCAAGGTCGTGGCCCAGCAGACCACGCATGGCATGGGCACGCGTATGGACGTGCATGACCTGCCGGCAGGCATGTACCTGCTCAGGCTCACGCAAGCAGGCGCGCAGGCGACCAAGCGCATCGTGGTCACGCACTGATGCATGATCCCCGGCAATTGCTACAATTGTCGACCATAAGCTCAATTCATCACCTCTAAACAGATACATTCATCGAATGAAAAAGATAGCTGCCTTGGCTATGCTCTTGTGTTCCTTCATCGCTTCCCTTTCAGCCCAAAACTGGGACTTGCTCCAGCTTGGCGAGACGCACCACTATCGATCAGACACTGCGCAGTTTTTCCCGGATCGCAGCATCATGGTCGATTCGGTGACCGGCAATGCCGCTGACTCGGTTTGGCACCTTACGCGATTCATGCATGCGGTCTCGCAAGACACCGGCATCAAAAACCTCCCTGCCTTCTGCCAGCGCAACGTCCGCGTGCGGCCCGGTGGCTGGTACCAGGCTTTTGACCCAGGCAATATCGCGATCCACGCGACCGCCGACAGCGGCGACACTTGGTTGCTCGACAGCTTGCAAGGGCTCACCGGCACGGTCGAGCTGGTTTGGGCCGGTCAGGTTCTGGGGCAGGCAGATTCACTCAAGCGCATCCGGCTCTCGAGCGGGGATTCGCTGATCCTATCCAAGTCATACGGGATCGTCGAATGGCCTGCGGTCTTGGGATTGGGGCATTTCAGGCTCACGGGATTGCAGGGCCAGCAACTGGGCGAGACTACGCCGACCTTTGATGACCTGTTCCCGTATGCCGCCGGACAGGTATTTTTCTGGGAAAACGACTACGGCATATCCGATTTGGGAAGCCATTTCAGCTATTCCCGTATGAAAATGGTCATCGATTCCGTGCATCGCGACAATACCGGAATCCTGGTGCATTACTCGGGCATCGGTCAGTATGGCTCACATACACTTCCCGATCCCCCACAGTGGGGCAATCCCGGACCGATCACTGGTAGCTTCAAGGTCGATGAAAACCCCAACAACGTGTTCTACTACCACCACGATTACGCTTGGGACGTCACTGGGGGAATCTTGATTTTTGAGCAACCCGGCATGTGGGACGTCGGCTGGGCCGACCTCACGGCGATTCCACCTGCGAATGGCTATGGGTACAATGATTTTGCCACCGTAGAATATTACGTCGAGGATTCCGCCATTACACTGTTCGTGGGGGACAATTCGGCCTACATGGGCAGTTACAATTACCTAGGTTCAGACACGATGGTGGGCCAGTCGATGCTAGACTATGCCGAATACAGGATTCGATCTGGATTGGGCTTGGAACGTATTTATTGGGGAGGTTTTGAATGGATCGGAACGCTCAATCTCGCAGGCTATATCACCCTGGGTGGC
>JANMIM010001452.1:0-3434 GCA_031375795.1 Bacteroidota bacterium | reverse complement strand
CAAAAAACGACCCCATTTTCCCGTTGGTAAACTCAAACGACCCTTTCGTCCTCTGAGACGGACCGTTGGTAGGTTGTGCTGACATCTTGTTTTGCAGTCATGCAGCTTTGCATCCTCAATTTTATCGAACGTAAAGGATATGGCAAAGCAATTGAATACAGCTCAAAAACGTGGAATGTTGATCATTTTGGGTGCCCTGGTACTCCTCGCAGGCTGGCGCTGGCGCGCCGCCCAACTCGCCGACACGGCTGCGGCCGCACCCGACTCAAAAACCGAAGATCACCCCAAGCCAGCTTTCTTGCTGGACCTCAACTCGGCAGACACGACGGCCTTGATGGAGATCAAGGGGATCGGCCCGGCATCTGCGCGGCGCATCGTGCGCTACCGCAGCCTCATCGGCGGATTCACCAAGACCGACCAATTGCTCAAGGTTTGGGGCATCACACCCGAGAATTTCATTCGCATCGAGGAGCAGGTGTTTGTGGACACGACGGGCAAGGCCTTTTTTGACCTGAGGCGCGCTTTTGTGAAGCCCAACACTTACCGGCCTAGCGGTCGGTCGCGCGACAGCGGGCGCAGCCATTACCAAGACCACCCCTTTTACGATGAGCAAAAATCCCATCACGATCGTCCGTATGGCGATTCGCAGCAAAAGTCCTTTTACCCCGGCGAAAGCCATGCCGCCCCCAGCATCTACTCAGAGCCACGGTCGTCGGCTCCTGCCAGCTCCGAGGCACCGGCCCGCAGGCAGTTGCTCGACATCAACACCGCCGACAGCACGGCACTGCTCGCCATCAACGGCATCGGTGCAGGCACAGCCCGCAATATATTGAAATACAGGTCATTGATCTATTTTTTCGACAACCTCGATCAGCTCAGCGAGGTCTGGGGGGTGCGGCCAGAGAACCTGGAACGCATGAGGCCCTACCTCACCGTCGGCGAGAGCCGCAAGACCATGCCCCATCTGCGCATCAATGAAATGACCGTCGACGAGATGGGCCGCCACAAATACCTGGGATTCAAGGAAGCCCGCATCCTGGTGGCCTACCGGGAAATGCATGGAGCCTTTGCGGACTTCGAAGCCGTGCAAAAGGTGCTGGGCATCGCGCCCGAGAAATTGACGCAGTTGAAGCCGTATTTTGTTTATTAGAGCGTTCGTCGGCCCTCCTTGGTGATTCTGGGGAGTGCCGACAAACGGCTGGCCTTAAATGGTCATTTGGGCCCTGGAAATAGGCCCCCATGGATTGGCGCAAGAAGTGACTCATTTTTCGATAACAAAACTTTTGATTTCAGCTAGTTCCGATAGTTCAGTTACCGTCTGTATCCCGTTTCGACTTCTGATCAACGTGAAAATAGGCTTTTGTTCTCCATCAAGTTGAATCATACTGAGAATGCCATCTTCTCCACCGTTCAATTGGATGTGTTCGTTGAGAAAGGTTGCAAAGATTTTCTCTTCATTTATTGACTCATACTGCTTTGTAGAAGGCGTTTTGTTTGTTACAACCTCAATCCATAAAGCAACCGTACATCTGAATTCTTCCACAGGATAGTATTCGGCACCACTTTTGAAATATACCTCTTTAATCGTGCCATTGATTTCAATTGCGATACGTCTTCCAGCAGCTATTTTTATTTGATTGCCATTAAATGTTATCAATGGAGAAAAAAGGTTGTCAATATCATTTGAGAGGTGTTCTTCTATCAGTGGCTTGAGATGCCTTTTCGCAAATATTTCAAATCCGAATCTTTTTTTCATAAAACCAACATAAAGACTTGATGGTCTTTGTTTTATGCGAGCAGAAGCAAAGTATACAGACCCCAAAGATATCGATTCGATGTCATGCCTTTTATTTATTATCGTATATTCTTTCAGGAGAATTTCGTTACTGTCGCTGATCGAATACAAGTCAATATTAAGGTTCTTAGCCTTCAATTTTGCATTTGGCTGGACCTTTCCAGTTGTGAGAATAATGCCCTTCATTCCCTGATTGGCGATCATTGCATAAAATGTATCAATGTGTTGCATCTTAATGGGTGATTTTTTTCCATAGTGCTTGCATTCGATCGCATACTTTAGGGTCCTATGATTGACCGTTACCTCGATATAGATATCAATTTCTCTTTCGATACCATCTCTATCCAACACCTTGTGGCGTTGTTCGATAACCGTTGATTTATTTGTGGCAAGTGTTCGTTCCAGCTCCGCGACCACCACCTCAAGGAATTTACCCTTGCCATCATTTGTAGCTTTCATTCTAATAGTAATTGCATTTCAAGTTAAGGCTTTTTTTCTTTAGAACAACTTTTAGATTTCCCAAAGATCACCCCCGCTCAATTCTATCCTTCGATGTTGCATTTCACCGACATTGTCCTCAAATTCGACCGTTCTAAAAATCTGAACGAAGATGGATCTCGAAGCATTGTTGAAGCAGCGTATCAGGGAAGTCCCCGATTTCCCGATCAAAGGCGTGAATTTTAAGGACATATCGCCGATATTTTTGGATTCGGAGCTGATCAAGCGCACGGCAGAGGCGTTGGCGGCGCCTTGGATGGGCCAAGGAATCACACGGGTGGTGGGTATCGAGAGCCGTGGATTCCTCTTTGGGCCGCAGATCGCGGTCCTCTTGGGGGCCGGGTTTGTGATCGTTCGCAAGGCGGGCAAGTTGCCGCCGGCGACTTCCTCCATCTCCTATTCGCTGGAGTATGGCAATGCCACGATCGAAATGGTCAATGGCTCTGTCGGGGAGGGCGACAAGGTGCTGGTGCACGACGACCTCTTGGCTACGGGCGGCACCGCCAATGCATCGGCGCAGCTCATCAAGCAGATCGGCGGTTCCGTGGCGGGATTTTCCTTCTTGATCGACCTGGAATTTCTGGGCGGCCGTCGGGTGTTGGAACAAGTCGCGCCCGATGTGCATGCGGTGATCCATTACCGCTGAGCAATTAAAACAATCTTGCAGGAAAGCAGTCAATTTGTCTGGAGGAATGCGGCATCCGCGTTTCCAATTCCGCATTTTCAGTCGTATTTTTGAGCCTTCAAAACGCAACGCAATGGCTATTAGCACTGTCGATACAACCGCAGGTTTTGACCTGGGACTTTCAGAAAACCAGGTCATGATCGCCGACATGATCCGCAAGTTTGGCGAGGAGCACATGAGGCCCTACACCCGTGAGTGGGACGAGAGCCAGCATTTCCCCGTCGATTGCATGAAGAAACTGGGCGAATTGGGTCTGCTCGGGGTTTTTGTGCCGGTGGAATATGGCGGATCGGGCTTTGGCTATGCGGAATATGTGACGGCGATCTCGGAACTGGGCAAGATCGATCCCTCGATCGCCCTGTCGATGGCCGCGCACAACTCGCTGTGTACGGGACACATCTATTACCATGGCAGCGAGGAGCAAAAGCGCAAGTATCTGCCCAAGCTCGCCACCGG
>JANMIM010001450.1:0-1538 GCA_031375795.1 Bacteroidota bacterium | reverse complement strand
GGCACTTACACAGGCGAAGCAAAGATTGGCTCGGTCTCCCAGGGCAAAATCGTCTTCTCCTCTGACAAGTACCCCAAAGTCAAAAAGACCGGCATCGACACCACGATCACCATCAAGCGTCCCTTTGTGCCTAGCATGGATGGCAACAGCATGATGATCAAGCAAGACTATGAGCGCAAGGGCAAAACCTTTGAACTGCCCAATGTCGAGAATCTGTGCGAGTGCTGCATCACGACCCCAAGATTGGTCGACGAAGGCAGCTACTTCATCTACTCGACGCACTCCTATGTAAAGGAGGTCAAGGCTGAGCGCACGGCTCAGTTCAACTTCCCAAAGAACATCGATGAGATCCAACCTGGTGATTACAGCAAGAGCGACATCACTGCGATCGGTGATTTCCTCAAGAAAAAGTACATCACCAAAAAGGTGGTAATCAAAGGTTTCGCTTCTCCAGAAGGTCCTTTCAAGCGCAACACCGAGCTGTCTATCAACCGCTCCAAGCAAGTGAAGACTTGGTTGATCGAGCAACTCAAAACTGCCGGTTACGACAACTATCTGGACTCAAGCTTCTTTGACGTTGCAGTGACCTACGAAGACTGGGATGGTTTCAAGCAAAGCATCCAAGCACAACCTTACAGCCAAGACGTGAAGAGCCAAATCATCTCCCTCGTCTCTGCTGGTCTGGATCCAAACGATTTGGAAGCCAAAATCATGCAGCTCGTGGGCGGCAAGGAAAAAGTCGAATACATCTTGGCCCCGTTGCGCCGCGCAACCATCCAAATGGAAGGTTACGAATTCCGTCGCACCGATGCCGACATCGACAAAATCGCAACCGACTTCATCCAAGGCAAATTGCAAGGCAACATCAAGGATCTTTTTGAGAAAGAAGAGTGGATGTATGCCGTCTCCCGCCAAATGAAGCCCGGCAGCAAGAAGATCCTCCTCGAGGCCTTCCGTGATGCCTACCCTGCCGATGCACGCGCATTCAACGACCTCGGCGTGATCGCCCTGATCGAAGGCGATGCAGATGCTGGCATGAACTACTTGGACAAGGCTTACAAGCTGAACACCAAAGATTACGCCATCCAAAACAACATGGGTGCCGCTTACATCAAGAATGCCAAGTACAAAGACGCAAAGGAAATGCTGGAGAACTCACTCTCTGCACGCAACAGCCCAGAAGCCAACTTCAACTTGGGTGTGGTGCTGGAGAAAATGGCCCGTTACAACATGGCCATCGAGAAATTCAACGCTGCTCCTAGCCTGATGGGTTCCTACTACAACTCTGGCCTTTGCAAGCTCATGATGGGCGACGTGAACGGTGCCAAGTCGAGCCTGGAAGAAGCCATCAAGCAGACGGGTGACACCAAGGCGATGCCTTACTACGTGTTGGCCATCGCCGGTGCACGCAGCAAAGACCCAAGCGTCCTGACCCTGAACCTCCGCAAAGCCTGCACGATCGACAGCAGCTTGAAGGACAAGGCTCGCAAAGACCTTGAGTTCCGCGGCTACTGGAACAACACCGAATTCAAGGCGGC
>JANMIM010001429.1:0-3997 GCA_031375795.1 Bacteroidota bacterium | reverse complement strand
GTGCCCCCGCTTGGTCGCCTGCGCTGGCGCGGGCGTAGGCTCGGTTCAGGTAAAAGCTGCCTTGCTGGGGCGACAGCGACACTGCCGCATCAAAATCCTGGATGGCCGATGGGTAGTTGCCCAAGTTCATGTAACAGACGCCGCGGGCATCGAGCGCCACGGCATCGTCGGGATTCAAGCGCAGCAGGTCGCTGAAATCGGCGAGTGCTGCGCGGTAGTTTTTGAGCTGAAATTGGATGAATCCCTTGTTGCTCAGTGCCATGGCGTCTTGCGGATTGATTTCCAGCGCTTTGTCGAGGTCCAGAAAGGCCTCGGCATGCAGGCCCATGCGACCAAAGGCAGTCCCTCGGTTGCGCAAGGCCTCCCCGACCACACGGTCGCCAACGTCGCCCGCGTCGATCGGCCAATAAAGCTCGATCACCTTGGTGTAGTCCATGGCTGCTTTCCGATCCTCGCCCAAGTCGAAATAGATGTTTCCCCGATCGAGGTAAGCCAAAGGATGCTCAGGCCAAACCTCCACCGCCACGTTCATGTCGGCCAAGGCGCGCTCGGGTTGGTTTTGGAGACGGTAATATTGGCCGCGGTTCACGTAGGCAAAGAGGAAACTGCGGGGATGCTGCTCGATGTCGTCGGTCCAGAGGGTTTCGCTGTTGGTCCACACGGGGATGTAGCGCATGGTCAAGAAGGCAAATACGCCGCCGAGCGCCAACATACCCGCCATGATGCCCACGCGCAACACCTTGTGGTCTTGCGTGATGCGCTGCACCCACATGCCCAGCGCAAAGCACAAGCCGATCGAGGCCATGTAAGGCAGGCGGTCTGGATGCAGGGACGACCCCGCATCGAGCAACAAGAGGAGAAAGACGATGTTCGCCGTGAAAAACAGCATCCCAAACCACAATTCCCGAGACCGATTGCGCAAAAGATAGGCCGCCGCGATGGCTGCTAGCCCCAACATGGCACCGAGACAATGGAGGATGCCGATACCATTTGGGGAGGGATGATGCACGGCGGTCTCGTAGGGCACAAAGGCCTTTGCCAAATAAACCGCATAGCTGTAAAGCGAAATCACCATGCGTTCCAGCAAGCCATAGTGCGCTTCCATTTGCAGGTTGCCCTTGTGGTCTGTGTACATGACCAAGATGCCGATCAGGCCAAAAATGGCGGCGCCGATCAAAAAAGGCACCTTCTCCAGGACCACCTTCCATTCCCACTTGCGTCCGCGGTACCAATCGATCGCCCACAGGGACAGTGGCAGCGACACGGCTTGCACCTTGCAGAGGAGCGACAAGGTAAAGAACAATGCGACGAGGCCTAGCCACAGGTATTTCCGGGCCTCCAAATATTGCATGTAGGCGACCAATGCGGCGGCATAAAACATTCCAAACATCACGTCCTTGCGCTCCGTGATCCAAGCCACCGACTCCACGCGCATGGGATGTATCCCAAACAGCAGCGCCGCCAAGGCAGCCCACCATGGGCGCAAACCCAGCATTTGCATGAACCAAAAAACGAGGAGCGTGGTCGCCAGGTGCATCCACAAGTTGTCGAGGTGGAAGATCTGGGCCTTTTGTTCAAACGATGGATCGGATTTCACCAGGCTCCACTCCCAGGTAAACATGGCGTGGGGCAGCGGATTGTAGCCATAGTTCACGGGCGTGGAGAGGCTGCCGGCGTAGTCGCCGTTGATGACCGTGGGATTTTCATAGACGTATTGGTTGTCATCCCAATTGGTCCATCCCAGGTCGAGCACGCCCGAAAACACGAGTGTGGTGATCACGACCACGAGCAGCGCCAGGCTCCATTTCCCCACCGTGCCCTCCAAAAAATTGGCCAGCCCCCGGGGAGTCGCGGCAACATCAGCACCGTTCACGGTTTGGCCCATGTTTTCAAGCGTGTGTTGCGGATCCTGCATCTATTTTCCCATGGTGCAATCTATTGTAATCCAGCGACAAAGGCGGGGTCCATCGCCATGCCCATGGACTGTGCCTTGTCGGCATCGGCCTTGGCAGCCGCCTTGTTGCCCAAGCTGAAGTAAGCGTAGGCACGATTTCCGTAAAACGAAGCCTCATTGGGGCTGAGCTTGATCGCGGCGTCAAAGTCGACCAGCGCTTCCTTGAATTGGCTCAGACGCAAGTAGCAAACCCCACGGGCATTGATCACCCCGCCTGACCCGGGCTCCAATTTCAGGTATTCGCTGAAATCCTTGATGGCATTGGCATAGTCGCCCATGTCAAAATAGCTCACCGCGCGGTTGTTCCAGGTATTTTTGTCGAGCGGATTGAACTTGAGTGCCAATCGGAAGTCGGCAAATGCCTCTGCGCGCATGCCCTTGCGGCTGTAGATGGCGCCCCGGTTGCTGAGCGCGCCCGAGATGGCAGGCTCCCGGAAGCCATTGGGCGTGGTATCGATCGGGGCCAGGATGGACAGCACCTTGGAATAATCCGTCAGGGCCTCATCGTTTTGCCCACGGTCGAAATAGATGTTGCCGCGGTTGAGGTAGCTCAGGAAATAATTGGGCTGCAACTCGATGGCGGTGTTGAAGTCGGCAAAGGCGCGGTCGTTTTGTCCTTTGCGGCGCAGGTATTGGCCACGGTTCACGTAGGCGAGCACGACCTTGCGGGGGTATTTTTTGATCACGTCGCTCCAGAGCGTGTCGCTGTTTTCCCAGGCCTTCACGTACTGCACTGAGAGGAAGCCGCTTACGACGATGAGCAATCCCAAGCACGCCGCCAAGACTGGCATGAGCTTCTTATTCTTGGCTGAGAGCCGTTGCGCGACCATGGCCATTGCAAAAAACAAGCCGATGTAGGCGATGTAGGAGAATCGGTCGGCCATGAAGGCGCTGCCGGCCCCGAGGATCTGCAGCAAAAACATGATGTTCACCGTGAAAAAGGCAAGTCCAAAGGTGGTCTCGCGGCTGAGCTTGTGCAGCCATATTGAAGCGGCGACGATAGCCAATGCCGCAGCCATCCCTAGGAGGTAGATCGACTCCACCGTCTTGGGATAAGGGTAGAATGTGCAGGTTTCGTAAGGAATGAATGCCTTGACA
Organism: Bacteroidota bacterium; assembly: GCA_031375795.1. Lineage (GTDB taxonomy): Bacteria > Bacteroidota > Bacteroidia > J057 > JADKCL01 > JADKCL01. Next base: position 945 of record JANMIM010001429.1, on the reverse strand, counting down.
ACATAGACGGCGTAGGCGGTAAAGCCGAGGGGCACACGTTGGATCACGCTGAAACTCTGGTCCACGTCGAGCGTCTTTCCGATCGAGAGGAAATGGATCCCGAGGCCACCCACGATCATTGCACCGATGAAAAAGAGTACTTTTTCAAGGATGATTCTAAATGACAGCGCCCGTCCACGGTACCAATCGATGGTCAGCAAGGACAAAGGCAAAGAGACCGCTTGGATCTTGCTGAAAAGGGAAAACGTAAACAATATGAAGGAAAATGCCAGCCAAAGGTTGTTTTTGGAGTCCACATACTTCACGTAGAGGATCAATGCACCAACATAAAACATCCCAAACATTACGTCCTTGCGCTCGGTGACCCAGGCCACCGACTCGACCCGCATGGGATGGATGCCAAAGAGCAAGGCAGCGACAGCGGCCCAGATCGGGTTGAGGCCCAGCATTTTCATCAGCCAAAAGACCAAAAACGTGCAGACCAAATGCAGCCAGAGGTTGTTGAGGTGAAAGAAGCCCGCCTTGTCCTCCAAGGTCTTTTTTCCTGCCATTTGCTTCCATTCCCAGGCATGCATCGCCACGGGCAGCGGGTTGTAGTTGTTGTTTACTGGCTTGGTGAATATGGCCTTGTAGTTGCCATCGAGCACCATTTGGTTCTCGTAGACATACTCGTCATCGTCCCAATTGGTCCATTTGAGCTTGCCGACACCTGCAAACACGATGCCTGTCACGACGACGACGAGCAGGGCGAGCGCCCAGGTCTTGATGTCAAATGCGCCCGATGGTGCCGGTATTGCAACTGCAGGCTTCGTGGGGGCAGCACCCTTGCGCTCCGTATTCTGTTGAGGGGTTGGTTTTTTACCAGCCATACATTTTACTGATTGATGCGGCAAGATAAAGCAGATTTTGCAAAATTCCCTGAATATGCAGAATTCAGGGGGTGGC
>JANMIM010001384.1:0-2858 GCA_031375795.1 Bacteroidota bacterium | reverse complement strand
CAAAGAAATCGAATGGTAATGCTTCATAACTACCCCCTGTCGATGATTAACGACCTACAAATTAGTGCTTTGCCTCGACATTATCAAGGCTTTTGTCAAAAACTTGGCGATACGACCATTTCTGCACCAGATGGCTACGATGCAGAAGTTGCAGAAGACCCGTCACTCCCCTGCTGTTGGCGCAACATCAAAAAAGCGGCGGTCAGCAGCCATGCGATGATCGAATAAAAACAAGCCCACTCCAAGATCGGCTGTATCCAGACCTCGGGCCGCACAAAGTGCTTGGGGTCGCGCACCCATTCCCTGATCATATCACTTGGGGAGATCACAAACGCCGCAAAGCACAGTGCCGTCACAAACCCCAAGGTGATCGTCCACCTTGGCAAGACCGGCACCTTTGTGAAGAGCGTGATGGCTGTATTCAGAAAAACCAAGACGAGGGCGCTGTGAAAAAATACCATCGCCACCAAGATGTGGGGGCGCAGGTTGTCGACGGGAAATGCGCCGACCAGGAAGCAAGAGATGCTTGTGCTCAGACCCGGGACGCCAATGACCAGCCGTTGCCAACCGCGAAACTGCTGCGTGAACCCGATACTAAACACGAGCAGCAGGCTGCTGCTGAGCATCAGTCCATAGTTGAAAAGCCCTGCCCATTCTGAGAATCGGCGATCTCCCAGCTCGGAGATATAATGGTTGATCGGCGAATAGGTCTCATCGTACATACCTGTATACGGGATCGAGGCACCCCATACGCAGATGAGCATCAAAGCGCAACCCACGATCCCACAGATCGCACTCAATCGATGAAACTGATTTTCCCTGGTCATGATGCCACAAAGCTAATGGTTCTCAGATGGTCTCCCTACACAGCCGCAAACAAAGCATCCATCGTGATGGCTTGCTGTACCAAACCGAGGCTGTGCTCGTTGTGCTGCAAGCCAAAGGCGGTGATCATCGTGAGGGCAATCTGCTTGCGGGTGCCGCTCAGCTCCCTGAAGTTTGCGACCTTTTGCCGCATCTCCACCGCGTAGGCCTTGGTGAAGGTAAAAGGCCCGTCGTAAAATTTCATCTCACAAAAGTTGATGACATGGTCCTTGCGGTCGATCAGCAGGTCGACCTGCATGCCCGGCCGCTCGCTGCTGCCTGCAAAAAAGAAGCTCGACGACTCCGAATAAACACCTTGCACGCCCATCGCCATCTTGATCTGGGCAATGTGCTTGAGGCAGATGTTTTCAAACGCATAACCCGACCAGCTCTTCCAAGACTGGCTGTCGCTCAGTTTGAGCCATGTGCCTTGGCCGCCAGCTTTTTTGCCCTCCATGAACTGCAGGTAAAAGAGGCTGTATTCGTCGGTGAGACGGTAGAGCCTTTCCTTTTTCTGCTTGCCAAAAGCGAAATAGCCGGTAATAAAACCCGAGCTCTCCAGCTCCTCCAAGAGGCGCGTAATGCTGCCGCCATCGGTCATCTTGGCAGCCTCTACCAGCTGCTTGCGCGTGAGGCCCTTGCGTTTGTCGGCCAGCACCCGCACGATGCGCACATGGTTTTCGGGCTTGTCAAACAAGGACGCATAGAGCTTGTCGAATTCATCCACCAAGATCCCCTGCGGTTCAAAACAGAGGCGGTCGATGGTTTGGGTCGCGCTTTGACCGGGCTTTACATCACTCAGATAATGCGGGATGCCGCCAGTGACCATATAGAGCTGGGTGATTTGGTAGGGCTCCAAAAATGACTTGAGGCTCGCCAAGTAGAGTCGTGTCTCGTGTAGGGTGAAGGGCTGGAGCTGGATGTGGTGCGTGATGCGGTTGTGGAGTCCTCCCTTGTCATACACGAGCTTGCGAATCATCCAAGAAGCCGCCGACCCGCACAAGACGATCACAATCGGCTTATTCACCGCCCAGCTGTTCCAGAAAAAATCCAAGGCCTGCATGAATCCCGATTTGGGCGTCGCAAGCCAAGGCAGCTCGTCGATGAAGACCACCTTTTTGCGGGTCGTCTTTTTCCCATCCAGCAAGATCGACAGTTGCCTGAAAGCTTCCATCCAATTGACGGGGGTCGCAAGCGGCACTTTGGAGTCAAAAAAATCGGCGAGCCGGTAGCTGAAACTCTGCAATTGGTCGACCTGCGTAGCGTCACGCACACCCGAAATCTCGAAGTCAATCTTGTTTTTGAAAACCGAGTGTATCAAAAACGTTTTCCCAACGCGTCGCCGCCCCGTGATGGCGAGCATTTCAGGCCTGTTTGAAGTCATTGCGGACTCAAAAATCTCCCTTTCGCGGACTCTGCCCACACATTCTTGCATGTTTTCCCTTTTTATAATTGGCGGAAAGTGGTTGCAAATATATAGATTCCGCCAAATATAAAATATTATAATTGGCGGAATGTGGGGTCAAGAATAGAGATTCCGCCAAATATAAAGAAACATAATTGGCGGAATGTGGGGTCAAAAGTGGAGATTCCGCCAAACATAGATAACCATAATTGGCGGAATGTGGGGTCGAATGTGAAGATTCCGCCAAATATAACGCTCGTATTTGGCGGAATGTGGGGTGGTGGTGCAAGATTCCGCCAAATACAATTCTCCAAAAAGGGCTGAGTTGTCGGCTGATGCACTAGGAGCCAAGCGCTCGTTTTCACCGAAAGACCGACGTGGTCAGATATCCTGTCGTGCAGCGTCCACGCAAATTAGGACCAGCTCGGCAAGAGGGATCTGCTCAGTGTGAGAGCGAGCGTGAGTGAGGAGGGATCTGCGCAGTGTGAGAGCGAGGGTGAGTGAAGAGGGGTCTGCTCAGTGTGAGAGCGAGGGTGAGGAGGGATCTGCTCAGTGTGAGAGCGAGGGTGAGTGAGGAGGGATCTGCTCA
>JANMIM010001366.1:0-17993 GCA_031375795.1 Bacteroidota bacterium | reverse complement strand
GGTGTAGGGGCCCTTGCTGCTGATGACCAAACTGTCCATGGGCATCATGGCTTCACGGGTTGCGGCATCTGCTTCACGTTGTGCCGCGTAGGCTGCATCGTAGGGCTGGTGAGGGTTCTTGCAGCCGAAGAACAAGCACATTGACAGCTCGACGATGGCGGTCCAGAAGCGCAGCCGATGTTTTGGTTGGGGGAATACATGCATCCGCCGCATTTGCAAAATCAAGGGAATCGATCGGTCTTGTTCCATTTTTGCGCCTTGTTTCATCCAAATTAATGAAATGTGGGAAACAATGACCCTGATTTTGTTCCTATCGGCTGGCAGCTGCGTGGCATCCCGACCAATCGCACGCTTGCAGCCATTGTCATTTCCCCAAAAACAACGACCTTGCGCCCCAATTGATACGACTACCGCATGCGCAGGATTTTTTACGCGATTTTTTACCAGCCTCAGATCAATTTTCTGGTGCGCAACTATGTGCGCACCATCAACGACATCTTTCGCACCAACTTTCGGCATTCGGTTTCGGGCAAGATCAAGCTCAGCTTGGGAGGCGGCAGAAGTTTCAGGCTCGCACTCAACGAGTCGAGCGCAGCCCACATTTATTTTTGGGAAAGGGCACTGAATTACGAATTCACGCCGATTTTCATGGTCTTGGCGGCACGCGCCAAGGTGTTTTTTGACATTGGCACCAACATCGGGTTCTACACCGCCGTCGCCAACGTCGTGAACCCCGACATCAAGGTCTGGGCCTTTGAACCCGCCGACGGCCCACACCACTACCTGTTGCGCAACCGCGTCCTCAATGCCTGGAAGCATACTGAGGTGAGCAAGATCGCCCTCTCAGACAAGGAAGGGGAGGTGACATTCTTTGAAGGCAAGCGCCCCAAATACAAGTACCTCCAATATCACCTGAGTGGCATCGGCGCCATGGAAAATACCCACGACAATCCCGACATGATCAGCTACACGGTCGCCACCGAGACGCTCGATCATTTCGTGCAGCGCAACCATGTGCCGACAATCGATCTGGTCAAGATGGATACCGAGGCGACCGAACACTATATATTGAGCAAGGGCTACGATACCTTGATGCGCGACAAGCCGATCATCATCTGCGAAGTGTTGTTTGGCAAGGTCGAGGGCGAGATCGAACGCCACATGAAGGCGCTCGGCATGCACATGTTTGAGCAAATCGGCCGTGATTTGATCCCCACCGAGTCCCTGTCCAAGTTTCAAGACAACAAGGAGCGGAGCTTCTTTTTTGTGCCGACCGAGAAACTGGACTGGGTGAAGGAATTTGTGGTGCCAAATTGAGTTGCGTCAAGAACTCCTGCTGCCCAATGTCCTTCGGAAATCCGTTGGGGCGGCCCCAATCATGAAAAAGGGGCATTCCTAGCAACGATTATTTTTTTTGTTGGGTTTGCAATCCTCGATGGAATTTCCGAACTTTATGCACAAAGTATAATTCCCGACATGGGTAACGGTAAGATGAAGAAGGTTTTAGGTATGGTTTCGTTGTTGGCACTGTTTGCGATACCGGTCATCGGGCATGCGCAAGTAGGGCAAACGCGCAACATTACCTTTGGCGGATTCAGCCCTACCACCAATATCCCCACCAATGTAGTTGAGCAGGTGCTCACGATGGCAGCCCCGTTTTTTGAAATGACGCCTGCCGAGCTGATCAACTTGCACAACCAAACGACTTTGGTCACCGTGACCCAGGTTGGCCCCAACGTCTATTTTGTATCCTATGGCGGCATTGGGATTCAAATCGTGGTGGACGGGGCTAGGCTTGCGGGACAGATCGGTGGTCTATCCACCGTTCCCGGCCCCAAACGGTAATCAATGTCTTCTCGAAATGGAATGAAGGCTGCCTCGGGGTGGCTTTTTTGTTTTTGCACCCACAGATACATTGATCGTGCGTGGCAACATTGCCATCTTGGCTACCGATACGTGAGCTGCGTCGTCGTTGGCATTTTCAAAAGCCCAGGTTTGGCCCATGACTTCTGACGTGGGCCCAAAAAAGATGCAATCGATCCATTTGATCGGTGTTGTTTGCTCACGACTCGGCCTGCTTATTTCAAGGCTGCGATCTTGACATCGAGCCAAGCCAGAATGTCGAAATAGGCCAAGATGTTTGCTTCCAAGGGATCCTTGAAGATCGCTTGCAGCTCCGAGCGCAGCGTTTTCATGGCCTTGGCCAGCTGTTGATCCTTGTCGGAGAATGAATTATGCTCCAGGAAGCGCAAAATGCACTTCTCAAACTGGTAGAGCGCGTCGCGCCGTTGCAAAAACTTGCGTGTGGACTTGCTCAGAGACTCTGTAAGCTCGGATTCTCCCGTTTCAAAGTATGTGAAAATCAGCATGATCCTCGCCAAGCTATGGATGTCTTCGCGTTGCCCACGCTGCGGATGGTCCAAGATTTGGTTCAGCCAGACCTTGGCCTCCTTGAATTTTCCTTGCTCAAATTGCAAGCGTGCCATCCACAGGAGCAGCATCGCCTGCGAAGTCCAAGGGATCACGTCGGCAAAGGAATTCAGTCCCTCTGCGATGGCTGGGATTTCCGCGTTGACAAGGCCATAGTTGCGGCTTTGCAAGGCATAGCCCAGCAAGAGTCGGGTGTATTTCTCAAACACATCGGCCTTGTGCATGCCTTTGTGGTCGCCAAAGCCCTTGATCTCCAACAATATCGACTCGACCTCGGCAAATTTGCCAAAATGCAGTTGGATGCCGCCGAGCCTCCAAAGGTCGGTGAGGAAGACGTCGGGATAGTCTTCGGCCAGGAAAGCGACCGTCTTGTATTGGTTCACAGCCGCTTTTAATGCCTTCGCGGCCTCCTCGAATGCGCCCTTGAAGGGGTGTATCATGGATTGGCAACGCAAAAAGATCCTTTTTGCGCGCTCAGATTTCGCATTGGAGGCCGCGCTCAACAGAGGATCGGCGGCAAATTGGTTTGCCAAAGCCAAGTCCCATTCGTTGCGGGCGGCCTGCTTCTGTTTGTAGATCGGGCGAAAGCGGTGGTAGAGGTCCTCAAACTCGCCGAGGTTCACCATCATTTCCCTCGCATTCCTGCGCTCGGCATTCAAGGTGTCGATGCGTGCCAATGCTTGGCCCATCTCCATCCCGTTTTGCAGCAACAGCGCCATCTCCAAGCCCGTCAACTGCAGGAAATCATCCCATCGCTCCTCTGAAAGGGCCTTTTCCCTCGCCTTGAGCATCATCTTGTCTGCAAGATCAAAGACCTTGCGCGCCATGAGCATCTCGATTTCCTGCAACTGCCTCGTCACGGCAACTTGGCCAGACTCCTCGTGCTCCCGCAGCACGCGCAGGATGTGTTTGGTCAGATAGTTTTTGGCGTAGGCAAAATTGATGTCGTGCCCCAGCTGCAACAACTTCTTCTTGGCCTTGCGCTCATCATACTCCTGCTGCCGGCTCATGAAGTCAAAAAGTGCCAGGTAACCCGGCTGTCCCTTGTCGACTTGGCGCACCAAAGCCTTCTCACTTGCAGTGAGGGATTTGACCAAGAGGAAAAGTGAATCAACCTTAGACATCTTTTTGCAGCCGAAGTATTATTCCTTGTGTACTGAAAAACAGCGCTTTATATCTTAATTTCTGATCCGGTAAACCTATAAACCAACCCAAATTGGGTTTTGGAGCAATACGTAGAATGCGCACCTTTATTTCATCAACCACACTAGCTGTGGTCGGCGGTTCTCGCCAGCGTTTTTTGGAAGGATTTCGCCTTCAACTTTGAAGAACAGGAAGCATCGACGTGGCCTCGCCACCAACGGTCTAAGATAGGAAAATGATTCCATTCCTCAAAGCACGTACATTGATAATTCGTAAGGTGCCCATTTGTCCCATGGATGAAGGCACTAAACGCTAGAAATAGCCGGATCAATGCCGATCTAAGACCCCGACACGGGGGAATTTTCCCGCCCCACGGCCCCCATCTTAGTTTGCGATCCGAATACCTACACCGATTATTGATCTTACTTCAGGTCAAGGAGAAGTGTTGGTCCGGCAATGACTTTTTGTTCCAATCCTATATCTGCTGATTGATTCTTTCGCCCACTATTCTACCGATGGTGGGCGAGTTTTTTTTGTGCCCAATCGATCGTCTTCCCAGTCCGGCAGCCCGCCATGCATGGACCTTGGTCGACGACGGGGACACCCTGATCGGCCGCACAAGGCCAGCAACGGGACTTGCTACCCGATGCGACACACTTTTTTTGACCTCACGACAATTCCCGAACCACGCCTATGGCCAGTTTTCGTAATTTGGGCCAAATTTTATGCAATGAAGGTTTCCTACAACTGGCTAAAACAATACATTGACTTTGATTGGTCCCCCGAGGAGCTGGCAAATCGGCTCACGATGGCGGGTCTGGAAGTGGAGGGCGTGGAGCGCTATGACCTGCATCCCGGCGGTTTGGAGGGCGTGGTCGTGGGCGAAGTCAAGACCTGCATCAAGCATCCCGGGGCCGACAAGCTCAGCCTCACCACCGTGGACGTCGGTGCGGCAGAGCTCCTGTCCATCGTCTGCGGCGCCCCCAACGTCGCCGCTGGCCAAAAGGTCATCGTCGCCATGGTAGGAGCCAAGCTCCACCCGGTGAGCGGCGATCCATTTGAAATCAAGAAATCCAAGATCAGGGGAGAAGAAAGCTGTGGAATGATCTGCGCCGAGGACGAAATCGGCCTTGGCAGCAGCCATGCAGGCATTCTCATCCTCCCAGACGCCACGCCCGTGGGCATGGCGGCGGCCAAATACTTCAACCTCGCGAGCGACTACACCCTCGAAATCGGCCTCACCCCCAACCGCGTCGACGCCGCCTCCCATTTTGGGGTCGCCCGCGACATCGCGGCCTTGTTGCGCCGCAAGGCCCTGCTGCCCGTCGTACCCGAGTTGCCGACCGGCCTCATCCCCAATCCCATCGCGATCTCCCTGCCCGAGCCGGCGCGCTGCCCGCGCTATGTCGGCATCTACATCGAGGGCGTGACCGTCGGCGAGAGTCCCGATTGGCTCAAGCACCGCCTCAAGGCGATCGGCCTCCGCCCCATCAACAACGTCGTGGACGTCACCAACTTCGTGCTCCACGAGCTCTGCCAGCCGCTGCATGCCTTTGACGCAGATACGATCAAAGGGCAAGCCATCACCGTCAAGACATTGACCGAAAACATCAAGTTCAAGACGCTCGACGGGCAGGAGCGGAGCATCGTCGCCGGCGAGGACCTCATGATCTGCGACGGCAGCGGTCCCGTGGCCATCGCGGGCATCATGGGCGGCGAAAATTCCGAAGTCGGCGCGACGACCCAAAATATTTTCCTGGAATCGGCCTATTTCGAGCCGGCCGGCATCAGGCGCAGCGGCGCGCGCCTGGGCATGAAGACCGACGCGAGCTACCGCTTCGAGCGCGGCATCGACCCCAACGGCACCGTGTTTGCAGCCCTGCGGGCCGCCTACATGATCGTCGAAGTCGCGGGTGGCAAGCTCTCGCGCCTGCACGACCAAGGCAATGCGCAGTTCTTGCCCCATCAGATCACATTTGACCTCGCCCGCGCCAACCGCCTCATGGGCACAACCTTCTCGGCCGACGACGTCGTGGAGATCCTGAGCACCCTCGACATCCTCGTCGCCAAGGCTGGAGACGACCAGGTGCTGCAACTCGCCGTGCCGGCCTACCGGGTCGACGTCACGCGTCCACAGGACGTGATGGAAGAGATTTTGCGGCTCTACGGCTACAACAATGTGCCCTTCCCGGCGCAAAACCGCATGGCCTTGAACCTGAAGATGGACCTCGACATCCATGCCATTCGCCAGAAATATTTTGATTACTTGGCAGGTAGCGGATGGAATGAGCTCGTGACCAATCCATTGGTTGCCAGCAAGTACCGCACCGAGACGACCGCCAACCTCATCAACAACCTGAGCGAGGAACTGGCCTTGATGCGCGACTCGATGGTGTACACCGGCCTCGATGTGATCGAATACAACCACAACCGCAAAAACACAGACCTGCGGCTCTTTGAGCTGGGCAAGACCTACGGCTACAAGGCCGGCGAGGGGTATTTTGAGCAGGAGTGGGTCGCCTTTTTTGTGACCGGAAACGCTGTGCCTGCCAACTGGGCGGGCAAGGCGCAACGGGCGAGTTTCTTCACCATGGGGCGCGAGATGGAGCGCATGGCCGCTTGGTTTGGGATGAACCTCGATCACCGCGAGATCACCGGAAGCTCCATTTTTGAATACGGACTGGAGCTCGTGAAGGGCGAAAAGGTCATCGCGCGCTACGGTGCCGTGAGTGCCGCCTTGCTCAAGGGCCGCGACATCAAAGGCGATGTCTTGTACGCCGAGGTCAACTGGGAGCAGGTGATCCGTCAGCACAAAAGGGCCAAGGTCAGCTATCAACCATTGGCAAAATTCCCGACCGTGAACCGCGACATTAGCGCCATCGTGCCTGACAATGTGCAGTTTGCAACGGTATCATCCGCCATTCGCAGCACCAATCCCAAGCTTATCAAGTCGGTGACCATCACCGACGTGTACAAGGGCGACAGCATCGGGCAGGGCAAGAAAAGTTACCTCCTGAACCTGAGCATCCTCGACGAGACCAAGACCTTGCAAGACGAGGTCGTGGACAAGCTCATGGGCAGGGTGTTTGAGAAGCTGGAGAAAGACCTGGGGCTGGAGGTGCGCAAGTGATCGGAGGTGCTTGCCGCGAATGCCATCGGTAGCACCAAGGGGCGCTTGGCACTGATTTTTGGGCCGTTTGGAGCGGAGGGCTAGGTCGTGAGGCTTGGGCAATGGAGGCTGTCGGTCATTTGCCTAGCACAATGATCTTTCCGCGCATCATGATCCCCTGCGATTCGAACTGAAGCAAATAAATCCCGGCCGCGATTCCTTTTGAATCTACGAGCAAGTCTTGCCCGGTCGCGTCGATCTTGGGCCTGATGCTGCGTCCCTGTGCATCGTACAAAGTAACCACGCAGTTGTTGCTTTCGACCCAGGAGGGTAGCCGCAAATAGAAACGGCCATCGGAAGGATTGGGCCAAATGGTCAAAGATTCATCGATCGGTTCATTGACCCGCACGACGGTAAACGGTTGTGAAATCCCAGCACACCCAAAAGAATCGGTGACAACGACGCTATAGGCACCTGGAACTGTCGGCACGATCCAAGGCCCCGTTTGGCCCGTAGATTGCCCATTCAACTGCCAGAAATAGCTACCTTGCGGCGATGCAAAGAGTGTATCTCCAACATTGAAAATGCTGGCGACCGGGAGGGGTTGCACCGTCACGATGCAAGGCGGAGTGGACCCGATGCAGCCGTTGGCGTCTGTCACTGTGAGCACGAGAGTGTCGGTCTGCGACACCAAGAGGGTCGCTCCCAAATTGGTGCCGTTCCATGCGTAAATGATGTAGCCAGGAGGCCCGTTCAAGGTAATCGACTGGCCATCACAAAGCGATATGGGGCCGGCTGGCACAATGGAAACGACAGGCGAGCCCAGTGAAATTTGGATGGAGTCTGATGCGAAACAGCCATTGGAATCGACAAATTCTACCCAATGCAAACCTGTAGTGTTGATCGAAATGGAATCTGCGATGCCGCCAGTGGACCACAAGTAGGACTGCCCTCCATGTGGCGCATGCATGACGATGCTTTGGTTGCAAAGAGCCGTATCAGCACCCAAAAAGTCCGTAGGGACTGCATAGACGGATACGGCGATGGTGTCGATCGCCTGGCAACCGTTGCTGTCCAAAACCGTCAGTGACACCAGCAAGTCGGTTTGTAGGGTCAGGAAGGAGCTTGTATCGCCGGTCGACCAGAGGTAACTGGCTTGTGAGGCAGGACCGGACAGCGTGATAGGAATATCGCAACTCGCCGTGTCGGCACCGAGATCGAAGATGTTTCGCCCAGCAATGACGATCCCGATGGTGTCGCTAGCCATGCAACCATTGGTGTCTGCGACTTGAAGGGCATATTGTCCGGAAGTGCTCACCCAGATTGATGGGGTCGTGCCTCCTCCCGACCAGTTGTAGGTGGAAAAGCCAGCAGCTGCATTCACCAGCATCGAATCGAAGCAAGCCACAGCGTCGGGCCCCAAGGTAAGCGAAGGCTGCGGGAAAATGTCGATTCGGATGGTGTCACGGGCGGTGCAGCCGTTGGTGTCGGTGGTCTGCAGCCAATAATCTCCCGTGGCAATTGCAGCGATGGAAGGCGTGGTCGCCCCAGTGGACCAAAGATAATTCGATTGTGCGTTCGGCCCCATCACATTGATTGGCACCGCGCAGCTCGCCGTGTCGGCACCGAGATCGAGCATATTTGGCCCAGCAATCACGATCCCGATCGTGTCGCTTGCCGTGCAACCATGGACGTCTGCGACTTGGAGGGCATATTGTCCGGAATTGCTCACCCAGATTGATGGGGTCGTACCGCCGCCCGACCAGTTGTAGGTGGAAAAGCCTGCACCTGCATTCAATAGAAGCGAATCAAAGCAAGCCACAGCATCGGGCCCCAAGGTCAGCGAAGGCTGCGGGAAAATGTCGATCCGGATAGTGTCACGGTCGGTGCAGCCGTTGGCGTTCGTAGCCTGCAACCAATAATCTCCGGAGGAAGTCGCAGCGATGGAAGGCGTAGCCGCCCCGGTGGACCAGAGGTAGCCTGATTGTGAGAATGGCCCCATGACATTGATTGGCATGGCGCAGCTCGCAGTGTCGGCGCCGAGATCGAGCATATTTCGCCCAGCAATGACGATCCCGATGGTGTCGCTTGCTGTGCAACCATGGACGTCTGCGACTTGAAGGGCATATTGCCCTGAATTGCCCACCCAGATCAACGGCGCGGTGCTGCCGCTCGACCAGTTGTAGGTGGCAAAGCCAGCACTCGCATTCACCAGCAAAGAATCAAAGCACGCCACAGTGTCGGGTCCCAAGCTAAGCGAAGGCTGTGGGTAAATGTCGACCCGGATGGTATCTCGAGCGGTGCAGCCACTCGCGTTCGTAGCCTGCAACCAATAATCCCCGGAGGCAGTCGCAGCGACGGAGTGGGTGACCGCACCCGTGGACCATACGTAGCCTGATTGTGAGATTGGTCCCATGACATTGATTGGCGTGGCGCAACTCGCAGTGTCGGCGCCGAGATCGATCATGTTTCGCCCAGCAATAACGATCCCAATGGTGTCGCTTGCGATGCAACCATGGGAGTCAGCGACTTGAAGCTCATATTGCCCTGAATTGCTCACCCAGATCGACGGTGCTGTGCTGCCGCCCGACCAGTTGTAGCTGGCAAAACCAGCACTCGCATTCAACAGCAACGAATCAAAGCACGCCACAGTGTCGGGTCCCAAGCTGAGCGAAGGCTGCGGGTAAATGTCGACCCGGATGGTGTCGCGGGCCGTGCAGCCACTCGCGTCCGTAGCCTGCAACCAATAATCTCCGGAGGAAGTCGCAGCGATGGAAGGCGAGGTCGCGCCAGTGGACCAGAGGTAGGTCGATTGTGAGATTGGCCCAGTAACACTCAGCGCTTGGGCACATGTGGCCGTGTCTGCTCCCAGATCGAAGTCCGTGGATTGAAAAATAATCGTGTTGATTGTATCGGAATCTGGGCAAGTTGCTGCGTTCACGGTCAATACGATGCTCGAAGGTCCTGCTTGGTTCCAGTTCACAATCGCATTTGGAGTACCCTGCCCAGATAGAAGCTGCCCATTCATCACATTCCAATCGTAAGTGGTACCGAGGGAAGTTGAAGCATGGTAGGCATTGGTTACCCCGACACAGTTACTGATCTGAGCAGAAGTAATCATTGCCTCATGGCGAATCGGTTCAATTACGGTTAGCGAGTCCGAAAATACCGATACCCCGAGAAAATCAGTGACCTGTACACGGTATTTGCGGTCGGTCAAGTTAGTGAACCATTGTGATGATTGCGGAGCGCCTCCATTAAGTCTCAATGAATATGGAGGTGTTCCTCCCGAAACGCCTACGTGGATCATTCCATTTGCAGCATCGGCACAAGTTTCTGGATAAACAGTAAAGGTGAGGGCAATTGTACGGATACTGGTTTCAGCATATCCTGTATTGACCGGGAGATTGTAATCAAAATAGATCGCGGCACGGTTGCGGATGACAGTCCCAACGGTCAAATTGGAATTGGGACGAATTCTGAACATAAGATACCCTTGACTGCCATTTTCATTGGTGGCGCTATCTGGCAACAGGATGTTCGTAAACCGCCAGTTGATCACATTGGGGGACTGCAGTGACATCGTGTAAGGATGACTGCTTGCCAATACCTCAATGGTGCCCAGACCGAGCATGTTTGAAATCGTGTCTAGCACACGTACGTTGAATGCCGTATCATTTCCAGTATTCTGAAAATGAATCATATAGGTAAGAAACTGGCCACTGGACAACTCAACAGGTGACATCTGAACCTGAGAAACAGATTTGTAATTTGGATCCCAACTTGTAGTGACTAATGCCGTCGTTGTGGATTGGTTGTCTGCTGGATGTAGGTCTCCTGATAGTGGAAGTACTCTTGCCCAAGAAACGAGAGGCCATCCATTTACGAGGTTTGAGTCGACAATCGACGTTGTGTGTACAGCGCGTGATTGAAATGGCAATAGGTTATTCAATACCCACCTCATGGTATCACCAGAAACCGATGTGGCAATTGGGCTGGTGGAGTTAACGTTTAAGCCATTTGCCAAAACAAGTTCCAAGATTGCGTTTGCAGTATCTGTACCATGATTCGTCACGACAGCCAGATTGTACGCGGGTCTACCTGGTCTATGCCTTCCATAGTGTTGCAAGCTGACGCCAAGGTCTTGTATCCCGGGAGTCACTGTCAATGCAAAATCTTTCCCAGTTGCCTGCACATTGAAAAAACCATTCGGGAAAACATAGGAATGGTTGGCTGGTGCAAAAGTTTGTGCAATCGGAGGGAGACTAGAGATAGTGATCGAATTAGTCGCCGTCAATGCACGTGCCCAATAGGCTCCATTCCCATCGGAAATTGCATAGTAATTCATCGGGTTAGAGCGCATTAGGATATTTCCTGCAGGAGGCTCCCCGCTATCACGAAGGTTGTTTTGATTGAGATCATAGTACACTTGGCCGCTGAAGGCATTGTTGTAACGGCTACATTTGTTGATGAAGAACGCATCTCGCCTCCCCATGGAGTCCGAGTAGATTTCATAACTAGTGCTGCTTGGGTCGATATCAGTTTTGTAAGCCCCACCAAAAAAGCTTCCAAAAATCCAGATTTCGTCGTTTTGATCCAGGACCATGTTGACTGGACTTACCGTTGATGGATAGGTGAGGGGGTATCCACTGATTTCCAACATCGCTCCAGTGGTTGCGTACCTAGCTATCGCAGCACCACCAGCACCTAGTGAGTTCAATGCACCCATCGCCGCCCAAATATTGCCTGTGGAATCAAACTGAAGGTCTAATACGCCAGAATAATTAGGCGTTTTCGTCCACTGTAGGGTTCCTTGGCCATTGAAACGCATGAGGTAGGAAGGTGGGCCCGAGCGGGCTCCACCAAGATAGATGTTGCCGGCTGGATCAATAAGTATGGTTTCAGCCATGTCATAGCCCGCATAACCAGAGGACCAAACCCAATTGAGTTGGCCAGTAGGGCTGTAGCAAGCAAGGAACATATCAAATCCTCCAACAGGGCTGCGTTGAAAAACCCCAGCACTCGGGTCAAAATCGGTTGTTGCTTCAAATGAGCCAGCCATTATCAGGTCTCCGTTGGGAGCTAGTTGCAACTCAGACACTGCCTTGCTAAAGCCACCAACGATTTTGAATGCTGAAATGAAATTGCCTGCAGCATCCAAATGAATCACCTGTATGTCGGCATATCCTTGTGCTGTCAAGTTATAGACACCGGGACCAGGATCGGTGTCACTCGTGCCTTGCAGTGGGCCTCCTAGGTAGATATCGTTCGCTGGACCGACTAGCAGGTCTCTTCCTCGGCCAAACTGTGCTTCGTAAGTGCCACCACCAACCTGTTTTGCCCACAAGAAGCCCAGACTTGAGGTGAGCTTTACGACGAAATTGTTGCCATTAGCACTTGACAAGGTAAACACGCCAACACCGGGGTTAAAATCGTAAGATGAAGAGAACCAGCCGTAAACCAAGATATTTCCAAGGGCATCCTCGGCCACTGAGTTCACTTTGACGTTGGAGCCGTAGATCACCCCATTCACATAGATATTGGCAGGGCTATAAATCGCCACAATGGATGCATCACCAGACACCATCTGTGTGGCCGCACCTGGCGCAAAATCTACGGCTGGGCCACCGAGGAAATAGCCGCCGATCAGGAAGTTTCCATTCGATAGTATTTCCGCATCTTGGGCGAAGAAGTCATGATTGATGCTGGTTCCGCAGTGGCAAGGGCTAACGAAGGCATCGCAAAAATTATTGAACAACTGTGCATTCGCCTGTCTGCCAAACAAAAAGGAAATCGTCAGCAAGACAAGTAGCTTTCCACATGATAAGGATTTTAGGAAGTTCATGGTAGAAGGTAGGTTGCGAATTTTGCAATCGAAAATACTAGCTTTGATCCAGAATTCCAAATGGTTAACGATTTGCGACGACTTATATATTCGTCAAATAGCTGGCTGCCTATTTCTGAATTGGGATTCGGATCATACAATTGAGATAGGAGCAAGGTTTGGCGGCATTCTGGATCGATTGGCTTTTCATCTGACGGCTGATCTAGACCACGCTTTCTGTGGCCCCGATGCACAAGTCCCACCTGGGGACTGCAGCACACCTGCAACTTTATCATCCCAGCCTTTGTCCTCAAAACAAGCCCCCCAAGCCATTTGCAAACCGACTGACATTCGCAAATCACTCAAAACCAGCAAAATAAACTTTCACCCCTGCACCATTGGTTTTGAATGAGCAGATTAATTTGTAGCTTTACCTGTTCACATTAAAAAAAGAGCGTGTCTCGTGGAGAATTTGCTTGCTAGACTGGTCGAAATCGGCGAAAAAGCGGACTACCTGAACCAAAAGTCAGAGGCGCTGGTCGTGGAGAATCGCACCCTTCGTGGCCGCATTTCTGAGTTGGAGGGCAGGATTCAGCAGCAGCAGCAAGAGTTCAAGGACCTTGCCGAGCAAAATGAGCTGGTCAAGCTGGCGAGGAGAGTGGAGCATCGAGACGAGGCCGCGACTGAGGAACTAAAGAAAAAAATTAATGAGTATATACGAGAGATAGACCAATGCCTGAAACTGATCGGCGATTGAGCCGCAGGGCTGGTGAGAAAGGACAAGAGTTTTGGAAAAGTATTCAATCAAAGTCAATATAATGAACCGTCCCTATCCACTTCTGGTGAAATCAGAAGAGGAAGAGGCGGTACGCAACGCGGCCAAACTGATCAATGATCGGATCAAGGCCTATAAGGACAGGTTCAGTGTGCAAGACGACCTCGACTTGGTCATCATGTGCTGCCTGGAGCTGGCCACCGACAACCTGAATCAAGCAGGGCGATTGCGCGCAAACGTGCGTGCTGCCGAGGAACGCATCGATCATATTGACGAGGCCCTCAACGCAGCGATATTGAATACCGAGGAGGCCAATGCCCCCTTGCTGACTTCCTGATTCCGACTCCTTCCCGCCTTGGCCCCTGGGCTTGGCTGTCTCTTCCCAATATTTTTTCAATACATAAACGGAAGATGAACACATGGATCCAATTGTTGTAGTCGTAATCGCTGTCGTAGCCCTCGCAGCAGGGTTCGGCATCGGTTACATGATCAAAAAAGCGAACACCGCTAAGGAGATAGAATCCGCCAATGTCATGGCCGAGTCCACGCTGAACCAAGCCAAACTCAAGGCCGAGGGCATCCTCAAGGAAGCTGATCTCAAAGCCGACAACCTCGCCAAGGACCGCTTGATGCAGGCCCGCGAAAAGGTGAACCAAATGACCAATGCCGCCGAGTCTGAGCAGAAAAAGAAGACAGAGGGCCTGGTGCAATCCGAGCAGCGCGTCAAGCAAAAAGAGGCGCAACTCAACCAGAAGTATGAGCAGGTCAAGAAGGATCAAAGCCGTCTGGACAGCATGAACACCGAGGTCACAAGGCAAAAGGAAGTGCTCAACAGTCGCCAAGAGGAGCTGGAGCGCCTCATCCACAGCCAAGTGAACGAACTTGAGAAGGTCGCCAACCTCACTGCCGAGGTGGCACGTGAGAAGTTGATGGAAGCCGTGCGCGACGAGGCCAAGACCAGGGCATCGCAGCAGATGAAGGAAATCATCGAGGAAGCCAAGCTCTCTGCCAACAAGGAAGCCAAGAAGGTCATCATCCAGACCATCCAACGCACCGCAGCCGAGCACGCCATCGAAAACACCGTCTCGGTGTTCCAACTTGAAAACGACGACATCAAGGGCCGCATCATCGGTCGCGAAGGCCGCAACATCCGCGCCCTCGAGGCTGCAACCGGCATCGAGGTCATCGTGGACGATACGCCCGAGGCGATCATCCTCTCCGGATTTGACCCGATTCGCCGCGAGATCGCACGTCTGTCCCTGCACAAGCTCGTGCAAGACGGCCGCATCCACCCAGCCCGCATCGAGGAGGTCGTGAAAAAAGTGACCAAGCAGATCAACGATGAGATCGTCGAGACCGGCGAGCGCACCGTGATCGACCTGGGCATCCACGGCTTGCACCCCGAGCTCGTGAGGCTCGTGGGCCGCATGAAATACCGCTCCAGCTACGGCCAAAACCTGCTCCAGCACAGCCGCGAGGTCGCCAACCTCTGCGCCACCATGGCCGCAGAACTGGGCCTCAACGCCAAGTCCGCCAAGCGTGCAGGCCTCTTGCACGACATCGGCAAGGTGCCAGAAGATGCACCCGAACTGCCACACGCCATCCTGGGCATGGAGCTCGCCAAGAAATATGGCGAAAAGGAAGAAATCCTGAACGCCATCGGCGCTCACCACGATGAGATCGAGATGACCTTCAACATTTCCCCGATCATCCAGGCTTGCGACGCCATCAGCGGTTCGCGTCCAGGTGCCCGGCGCGAGATCGTCGAGGGTTACATCCAGCGCCTCAAGGACCTGGAAAACCTCGCCTTGGCCTACCCGGGCGTGAGCAAGAGCTACGCCATCCAGGCCGGCCGCGAGCTGCGCGTGATCGTGGAGTCAGAGCAGGTCACCGACGAGCAAGCAGACTTGCTCGCATTTGACATCTCTGAGAAGATCATGAAGGAAATGCAATACCCCGGCCAGATCAAGGTGGCCGTGATCCGCGAGAAGCGGGCGATTGCTTACGCCAAGTAAGGGAACGCGAAAAGTGAAAAGTGAAAAATGGGGATGATCCAGTCCACCGTTTTTCACTTTTTACTTTTCACTATTCACTTTTCACTATCTTAGCCCCATGCAGCAATACAACTGCCCCAACTGTGGAGCACCATTGATTTTCAGGTCGTCGGTCTCGGTGCACAGCACCTGCACCTACTGCCAGTCCATGGTCGTGCGGCATGACATGAAGCTCGAGACCCTGGGCAAGGTCGCCGAGTTGCTCGACGACATGTCGCCCTTCCAAGTCGGCACCTCAGGCACCTACAAAGGCAAGGGCTTCACCCTCGTGGGCCGCATCAAGGTCGTGTACCCGAGCGGTACCTGGAGCGAATGGTATGCCTTGTTTGACGACGGCACCGAAGGTTGGCTCGCCGAGGCACAGGGTGCCTACATGATGACATTCCCCAAGGAGGATCCCGCCTTGGATTTCCATTCGACCATGGCGCCGCTGGATCAAAAGACCATCCTGGGCGAGCCGTTTTTTGTCGAGGATGTGAAATACGTGACCTATGCGGCGAGTGAGGGCGAATTGCCTTATCCATTCACCCCCAAGCAACAGGCGCGCAGCATCGACTTGCGGTCAGAGGACGGGAAGTTTGCCTCCATCGCCATCATCGGCAAGGAGCAGCGTCTGTATTTGGGAGAATATGCCGCCTTTGAATCCTTTAACTTTCAAAACATGAGAACCCTCGATGGCTGGTGAGCAGATACGCATGACCCCGATGGGAGGCGTGAAGGCCTTCAGCTGCCGCAACTGTGGGGGGCAGATCAACCTGCTCGCGCCGGGGCAGTCGATCGCCGCCGCCTGCAAGCACTGCGGCGCAGTAACTGACCTCACCGACGACAACCTCGCGATCCTGAGCCGGCACGCAGCGGCCATGACCCGCGAGCCATCCTACGAGATCGGCTCCAAGGCTGTATTTGAAGGCAAAACCTGGGTTGTGATCGGTTACATGGCGCGCATCGTGCGGATGTACAATTTTGAATGGGAGGAATACCTGCTCTTCAACCCCTACCACGGTTTCAGGTTCCTTTCCCACGCCTACGGGCACTGGTCACTGGTCCGGATGATCCAAGACGGCCCCATCGGCAAGGCCAACATGGAGTACATCAGCTACCAGAAGCGACAATTTAAGTTCCTGACCTCCGGCGAGGCAGAGGTCACATACGTATTGGGTGAATTTTACTGGCAGGTGCAAGTCGGCGACGTCGCCCAGACCCGGGACCTCGTCGCGCCACCGCTCATGCTGTCGGGTGAGCTGGAATCGGGCGGCATCATCTGGTCCATCTGCGAATACTTGGATCCCGCCATCGTCGAGAAGGCCTTTGGCGCGCCGCCCAAAAACAAGGTCTCGCGCATCGGGGTCGGCGCCAACCAACCCAATCGCTACAAGGAACGCTTGCGCTCGGTTGTGCCGCTCTGGGTCATCAGCATGATCGCGACGGTCGTGATGGTGATCGGGTTTGCAGCCTCGGCACCCAATGCAAAGGTGCTCACCATGCCTTTTGTTTACCCCGATTCCACCGACCAGGTATCCCCGCCATTTGACATCACCGGCGCCACCAACAATGTCGAGATCCAGTTGCAGGTCGAGTCGGGTCTCGACAACCACTGGGCGGAGTTCTCGGGGGTGATCCACAACCTGGAGACCAACGAAAACTACGAATTCACGACGAGTGCCGAATATTACTATGGCGTCACCGACGGCGAGAGCTGGCGCGAGGGCAGCACCTCGGCCGATGCCTTGCTCAATGGCATCCCCGCCGGCACGTACGAGATGGTGACCTCCTCACTCTCAGACACGACGGGCACAGCCACGATTTCCGTGTACCGAGGCGTCCCCATTTTTTCCAACGTCTTCATCGTGCTCATTTTGTTGAGCATCTTGCCGATCTACCTCTTCGTGCGTTCCAAGAATTTCGAAAAACGCCGCAACGACTAGAAATCCCCGACAGCATGAAAAATATATTCTCCCGCATCCCCGTGTTTTATTTCCTTTTTACGCTGATCCTGTTGGGGGCCTTGGGTTTTGGGCAGGTACGTGGGCTGCCCTTGCTGAATGTATTCACGGGTTCTCTGCATTCTCCTAGCACCCACGACGGTCCCGATCATAAATAATACCATCGAAAAGATATGTCACAATTTTTCCTG
Source organism: Bacteroidota bacterium (assembly GCA_031375795.1). GTDB lineage: Bacteria > Bacteroidota > Bacteroidia > J057 > JADKCL01 > JADKCL01. The sequence goes on along the minus strand of JANMIM010001366.1, from coordinate 524 downwards.
AACCTAGCCAGTGTCGCCGGCTACTCGCTGGCCGGCCTGATCATTTTTATCGTCGCAGCCTTCGTCTTTGAGTGGGTCACACCCTTCAAAATGTGGCATGAGATCGTCGAAAACAAGAATGTCGCCGTCGCCATCACTGCTGGCGCCGCCTTTTTGGGGCTCGCCATCATCGTTGCAGCAGCCATCCATTCCTGAGTTCGCGTTTTCATTCGCCCCGATTGCTTGATTGCCGAATTGCATGACAAGGTTGCTGCTGCTTTCTGTATTTGTCATTGCCACCTGCGGCCTCATCTATGAATTGGTGGCGGGCGCACTCGCAAGCTACTTGCTGGGAGACAGCGTCACGCAATTTTCCACCGTCATCGGAGCCTATTTGTTTTCGATGGGCATCGGCTCCTTCCTTTCCAAGTACGTCACCAAAAACCTCATCCCCACATTCATCCGCGTGGAGATCCTGATCGGCCTCGTCGGCGGATTCAGCGCCGCCTCATTGTTTGTGTTGTTTGAGGTCGTGGCTGCGTTCA
>JANMIM010001358.1:0-9213 GCA_031375795.1 Bacteroidota bacterium | reverse complement strand
CGGCCTCACCTACACCTTCCACCTGCGCCAAGACGTCTGGTTCCACAAAAGCCCCCTCTTTGGTCCCGACAGCACGCGCCGCATGGTCGCCAGCGATTTCACCTACAGCTTCACCCGCATCTGTGATCCTGCCGTGGCCGCCAAGGGTTTTTGGATCTTCAACGGCAAGGTCGCTGGCCTAGAGGACTACCGGGCAGGCAAGTCAGACCGTGTCGCAGGTTTCGAGGCGCCCGACGACAGCACGTTCATCATTCGCCTTGCAAAGCCATACGCCCCATTCTCCAGCCTGCTCGCGATGCCATACGCGAGTGTCGTGCCCCGCGAGGTCGTGGAGCACTATGGCAAGGACTTCCGCAGCCACCCCATCGGCACGGGGCCCTTTCGTTTCAAGAGCTGGAACGAAAACGTGAGCCTCATCTTGCTGAGGAATGAGAATTATTTTGAGAAGGAGGGTGACCAGCGATTGCCCTACCTCGATGCGGTCCATGTGCGTTTCATCCGCGAGCGGCTCACCGAGTTTGTGGAGCTCTGCCAAGGTCGCCTCGACTTTGTGAACGGGATTGACAAAACCACCAAGGACGAGATCTTTGAGTCCCCGGTTCAGATCAGGGGCAAATACAACCGACAGTTTAACTTCCAGACAAGCCCACAGTTGAATACAGAATACATCGGTATTTTGCTGGACTCCACGCTTCCTGCAGCCAAGGGGCACCCACTGCTGGATGTGCGGGTGCGTCGTGCCCTCAACCATGCCGTGGACCGCTCTGGCCTGGTGCGGTACGTTTTGAATGGCAATGGATACCCCGCCAACAGGGGCATCGTGCCTTGGGGAATCAAGGACTACTGTTATGACTGCATTCATGGATTGGGCTATTATTCACCCGACTCGGCGGCCAAGTTGCTAGCAGCGGCGGGGTATCCGGGCGGCAAGGGAATGCCCACCTTGACGATCAATTCCGTGCCCAGCTATCAGGGCGCGATGGAGTTTGTGCAGAAATGCTGGGAGCGGGTCGGCCTCAATGTCGTGATCGACAACATGGACGGCGCGACCCTTCGCGAACGTGCGAGCAAGGGTGAATTGAATCTCTGGCGTGCAGGCTGGATCGCAGATTATCCTGATCCCGAGAATTATTTAGGGCTATTTGCGAGTTCGCAGATACCACCCAATGGCCCCAACCGCATGCGCTACCGCAACGATGAATTTGACCGCCTGTTTGCCGAGGCGCAAGCCGAGCCCAACGACACGATCAGGCGGAATCAATATTTCCTGCTTGAAAATAGGCTGCTCAAGGACGCCCCTGTCGTCTTGCTATATTATGACCGCATCGTGCGCATCGTGGCCCGCAATATTACTGGCATGTACACCAATGGCACCAATATGCTCTACCTCAAGCGCGTGCGCAAATCCCTATGAATCTAGTGGTCGAGGTCATATTGCCTGTGCCGGTCCGAAGCAATTTTGACTACCGTGTGTCGCCCGATCAGGTCGACAAGGCGCTTGTGGGCATGCGTGTGATCGTGCCCTTTGGGCGCAACAAAATCTACACCGGCGTGATCAAGCGGGTGCGCAATGCCGAGCAGCCCGAGGAAAACTTGCCCGAGGAATTGTTGCGCAAGCTCAAGTATGTCGATCGCTTTCCCGATGACGAGCCGGTGCTGCAACCTGGTCAAATCAAGATGTATGCCTGGATAGCGCAATATTATTTTTGCACCGAGGGTGAGGTCCACAAGGCCGCGCTGCCCGCAGGGCTCAAGCTCGAGAGCGAGATGGTCGTGGAGTGGGGGGGCATCGACAATTGGGAGGACATCGACTTGGCGGGCAAGGACTACGATTTGTTGCGCCAATTGGAGTCCAAGCGCCGCCTGAACCTTGCCGAGGCGGGCCAAATCATGCAATTGCAGGGGCCTTTGCCGCGTCTGCGCAACTTGGAGAACATAGGTCTGTTGCGGCTCGCGCACCGTCTCAAGCAGGGCTATCAGCCCAAAATGGTGCGGTTCGTGGAGCTAGCGCCCATGTACCGCGACGAGCAATTGCTGCAAACTGCGTTTGACAGCCTGCGAAACGCCCCCAAGCAGGAGGAAGTCATGATGCTCGTGGTTTCCGAATATTTCCAGAAGAAACCCATGGCCGCCGCCGACTTGCGCAAGCGTGTCAAAGGCAGCGAGGGACCGATGGCCACCCTCGTAGAAAAGGGCTTCCTCCGCGAATTTGACGTGCCCGAGGAGCGCTTGGCCATGGTGGCCTATGCGCAAAACAACAAGGAGATTGCGTTTACCGACGAGCAGAATATTGCGCTCGCCACGATCCGTGAATCCTTTAGGCAGACGCCCGACAAGCCTGTGTTGCTGCACGGCATCACCGGCAGCGGCAAGACCCACATTTACATCGAGATGATCAAGGAGGCACTCGCAAGGGAAGAGGAAGTGCTTTACCTGCTGCCCGAGATTGCGCTCACGCAGCAGATCATCGACAAGGTCAAGAGCGAGTTTGGCGAGGAAGTCGGCGTGTACCACAGCCGGTTTAGCGACAATGAGCGCGTGGAAATCTGGCAGCGGGTCGTGATGAGCGAATACAAGATCGTGATCGGCGTGCGGTCGGCGATCTTCCTGCCCTTCAAGAAACTAGGGCTCATCGTCGTGGACGAGGAGCACGACCACAGCTTCAAGCAATCGGAACCCAACCCGCGCTACAATGCGCGTGATGTTGCGATATTTGCTGCCAAGCTGCTGAATTTGAGGGTTTTGTTGGGCTCTGCGACGCCCAGTTTTGAGACCTATTACAATGCGCGTCAGGGTCGATTTACCTTGGTGGAATTGAAGAACCGCGCCGTGCAGGCCGAGTTGCCCATCATTCAAATCGTGGATTTGCGGGAGCAGACCAAGAAAAAATTGATGGACGGGCACTTCTCGAAGATACTTTTGCTCGGCATCGCGCAGGCGCTCGAGAAGCGCGAACAGGTGATCTTGTTTCAAAATCGCCGCGGTTTTGTGCCATGGATCACCTGCCAAAATTGCGGGCATGTGCCACACTGCATCAATTGCGACATTACGCTCACATTCCACAAATCCAAGAAGGAATTGCGCTGCCATTATTGCGGCTACATCGACCACGAATACAACAAATGTGAGAAGTGCGCGAGCTACGAAATCAAACAAATCGGGATCGGCACCGAGAAGATCGAGGAGGAAATCAAGGCCCATTTTCCAGAGGCCCGTGTCGCAAGGATGGACCACGACACGACGCGTTCGCGCACCGCATTTTTGAAGATCATCCGCAGCTTGGAGAAGCACGAGATCGACATCCTCGTGGGCACCCAAATGGTGAGCAAAGGGCTTGATTTTGAGAACGTGACCCTCGTCGGCGTCATCGAGGCCGACCTCATGCTCAACATGGGCGAGTTTCGCGCCCATGAGCTAGCCTATCAGACGCTCACGCAGGTGAGCGGCCGTGCGGGCAGGAGCCACAAGAAGGGCAAGGTCTTGATACAGACCTACATGCCCGACAATCCTGTGCTCAAGTTGTTGCAGAAACCCTTCGGGATCCTGTATGATTTGGAGATGGAAAACCGGCTCCTGTTGCACTATCCGCCCTACACACGCATCATCCGCATCGAGCTGCGCCACAAAAACCAATTGTTCTTGGAGAGCCAAGCTGAGGCCTTCCGCAATATTATGCTCAGCAGCTTCGGCGACGCCCTGCTCGGCCCCGAGTACCCCTACATCACCCGCCTCCGCACCGAATACCGGCAGATAGCCATGCTCAAAATCCCCCGCAATTCATCCGTAGACAAGGTCCGCAAAGCCCTCGCAGAGCGCATCGACTATTATTACCAGGCGGCGCCGCAAAAGACCTTGCGGATTTTGGTGGATGTGGATCCTGGGTGAAACAGGGGGGAAATGCCCTCGCGACAGTATCAAGTATCCTAGATGATGACTGACTCCGAAACAAAATCCCAAACAACAATTGAATATCACACATATTTGCCCTAAAAATTACCTATGCCAACCATCGTCGCATTTCATCCAAAAACGTTTGCTGCCGTCATGGAGACTGGTCGAGGCAAATTCCGATACCTTGAATTTCCGTACGACATTGAAAACCGATTCGACTGCGACAGCACTCAGTTGATGCACATGAAATACTATGGCGGAATGGCCGAATTTTCCATGTATTTTGATAAGCTGGCTCGGGCACTCGAATTCATCCGGGACATGGCTTTTCGCAAGCAATGGCTGATTGAGGGCGCTTCGGATCCTGTGAATCTTGTGCGCCGATACAAGGGCCTGAAGAAGGAAGCATTGTCCAACATGATCAGCAAGGCAGAAGAACATTTGGAAATCGATCAGGAAATCGCCTGTTGGTCGCTTCTGAGTTTGCTCAAGCATCCGAGTGTGGAAGACACGCCCGCGCTCTTGCAGCGTGCCACTGCGATTTGGGAAAAGTATCACGATCAGATGCGTGGCGCGGAGCGGGCGAGGCAACTTGCAGTTTTGGTAAAGCACCTCATCTACGTATCCGCGATCACGGTGCGCCCAGCGGATGTCGCTTTGTACACCCGCCCCTTGCATTGGATGGCCTCCACCAAACTCCTCAGCGAAATGGACTTGTTTCGTTATGCCTATGTTGTGGGTGAATGGGATCGAAAGGAGGCGATTTGGGCGCTGACGCGGTTCATCAAAAAGGTCCCGAAAGTGGCCGTGGGGTACAACAATCGTGGCAATCATTATGCAAACCAAGGCGAATTTGAATTGGCCTACGCCGATTTCACAAAGGCCATGACACTGGAGCGAAAGTACACCTCAGCGCTTTACAACCGTGGACACGCATGCGACCAGCTGGGGCGGTATGACTTGGCCATCGCCGACTATACCTTGCTCATCGAGTGGACTCCCAAGAAAAGCTATGGATACAACGGTAGGGCATATACCTATTTCCGTGTCGGAAGGTACGAAGAGGCCATGGCAGACATGGAAATCGTGATGCGCTTGGATCCCAAGAGCGCGTGCAACCTGGCCACAATGGCGGAACTGTACGGCGTCTTGGGCAATGAAGAATTGTTCTTCGAATTTTTGGAAAAGGCATTGCGCGCCGACCCCAAAGAGTTCAAATTGCTCAATGAGAGGACATTGGAGCGGTATGGACAGGCGCCACGTTTTCGGGCGCTGCAGACGAAATATGAAATTCGATGAAAAAATGCTCGGATAGCAATTGGCCTTTGCAGGTCTCATTGGTAGACTTTTTTTTCATAAAGATCAAAAACCGCAGCTCAGAAAAATGAACTCCGAAAATTTCTTCGACCGCGACAGTATGAAAGCAGCCTGCAACTCGGCGATCGACCAAGGCGCATATATCGAGGCCATCACAATCCTGCACCAAGCCATCGCAGCCAACCCACAAGACGATTGGGCACATTTTCACCTTGGCTTGGCGCATTTTTACCTGCGGGACTACACGACTGCCAAGCTTGATTTTGAAAATGCGATTCGGTACAATGCTACCAAGGCTGTTTCATACTTCAACCGCGGGGTTTGTGAAAACTGGATGGGCAATTTTGATGCAGCATTTGTCGATGCCGAAATCGCCATCGCCATGGATCCTGAATATGCTGCTCCTTACGGATTGCGTGGTGAAATTCATCTCATACGTGAGGATTTTGCTGCAGCATTCCGCGATTTTGACACGGCAAATTCGCTGGATCCCGAAGATCAAGGCAACATTGTCAATCGCGGGATTGCGCGCTTTGGCTTGCAGCAATATGAAGCAGCCATGGAGGACGCAAGCACGGCCCTTGATATGCTGCCGGGCGATTCATGCGCAAACCTTTTGATCGCAGAGATTCATTCCGTTTGGGGCAATGACGAATTGTTTTATGGCCATTTGGAAGCCGCATTGGAGAGCGATCCAAGAGAAATCGAAAACCTGTTTGAACGCACCCTCATCCGCCATCAAAACGAAGAAAAATTCCAAGCCCTCCTCCAAAAATACGCCCCCCAAAAATAGCGCTCGTTCTAGCACGCAATCTCGCTCTCGCACTCACTCTCACACTTCCTCTCCATCCTCGCTCTGCTTCGGCACCTTCCCGTCCACCAACCGCTTCTCCAAAAATACATTCAGCGGCGCGATCAGCGCCGCCAAGAGCACATTTGCCAGCAGCTTGGGGATCGGCATGCCGCCCGTGAAGCCGTCCACGAAGTTGTCGAGGAGCACGAGCGCGAATTCAAAAAACACGAGCAGGGCCCCAAAAACGACGAAATAGCGCAGGCGATGCTGCTTGGCGAGGCGCATGCCGACCACGAGCAAGAGCGCAATCAGGGCCACTACGCCAAATGAAATCAGGTATTGCTCAAAATTTTTCTTATGCAGTGCGGCGGCGTCCTTGGAGGCTTTTAAGGCTGATTCATATTCCGCGCGCTCGTAGTCAAAGCTCTGCTCCAATTGCCCGAATTCCAGGGCTTTGTCGGTGCTGAAGAGGCTGTCATTCAGGTGTATGAATTCCTGCAAGGTCGTGAAGGCCAGCTCGTGCTTGCCGAGCTTCTTGTACACATCGGCGAGTTGCTCGAGGCCGCCGACGATGTCTTCGGTGAGGTCGAGCGTGCGGGCCGAGTCGAGGCTTGCCTGGGCAAATTGCAGCGCCTTGTCGAGCTGCCCGAGGTCCTCGTAGGCTTGGGAAATGCCGCTGAGGATTTGCGGCTTGCCCAAGGAATATTCCAATTCGATCGCCAGATCAAGCGACCGTTGAAAGGTCGTCAAGGCCGAGTCGGGATGTTGGTTGATGATTTGGATCGAACCAATGTTGATCAAGTCGTCCACGATCTGATCGTCGTTGCCCATCGTTTCGGCCCAGCGGAGGCTCTCGCGAAACTTGGCGAGTGCCTCGGGGTATTTCTTCAGCCGCTTGAGCGCCGTGCCGATGTTGTTGATCGTCGTCGAGATCACGTTGGAATCATTTCTTTGCTCGGCGATTTCCTGGCTGCGGTGGAAATAGTCCAGGGCTTCCTCCGGCTTTTCCTGGCTCATCTTGATGAGGCCGATGTTGTTGAGCGCCATCATCCTGCCACGCGTGTCGCTCAACTCGTCTGCGAGCCGCAAGCAACGTTGGTACTGCTTGAGCGCCAGCGGATAAAGTCCACGGTATTGGTACCCGACGGCGGTATTGCTGGAGCTGCGCATCACCATGAGTTTCCCAAATCGGCGCACGGCCGTGTCCTCGTTTTGGGTGAGGGTCTCCGACAATTTCAGGCACCTTTCCCAGTAGACCATGGCCGAGTCGAGGTTGCTGCTGAAAAAAGCCGTGCCCACATTGTTCAGGTATTTTGCGCGCAGGGTGTCATGGGGCGCATGGGCGAGCAGGGTCTTGAGGCTGTCGATGGGATTGGCCCAGACCGATGCGGGGATAAGCAGGCTCAAGCCCAGGACTAATATTTTGAGGGTGGCAGGGGTGCGCATGTGCGATCGTGATCGTCTCTTGTCGGGCTTGAAGATAGCAACAATTCAGGGGAATTCCTGAATTGCCCTAGAAAAGGCTCTCGGGCGTGGGCATGATGCGCAGTTGCCACTTGTCCTTGTCGATGCGGTACCGTTTCCAATAGGCGCGTCGCATGGCTTTTTGCAGTAGGAGGGCGCTCGCGGCATAGATCGCGACGCGGCTTGCCTTGTTCCAGGTCCATTGGTCGCGGGGCAGGTTGATGAGCATCATCACCGGGTACACGATGGCAGACATGATCAGCGCCCCACGCAGCATGTTGATGCCGCCCCGAGGCCGTGCGATGTGCAGGCGGTCGAGGCTGTCTGGCGAAAGGCTGTCCCCAAAGATATAGAGCATGTCTGCCTTCACGGCCTGCAAATCGCCCGCATAGAGTTGATCCATTCCCTTGACCCTGATGGCGATCTCGTCTCCCACGTCGATCCGCACCCGCTTGAAATGCGCTGGATTTTCCAATACGAGCTGGTACTGCGCCCAATTGTCCATCGGCAGGCAGCAAAGGCATGACATCAGCAAGAGGATATGGGGCAAGCACCGCATCTCCGAATCTACGACGAAGTGCGGAATAAATTGTAGGCGCAGGGATTTATGGCAGGAATCCTGGTAATGAAAAAAATCACAAGATGCAGCCCTGCCAATCCCACCATCCCTACATCTGCCGCCGCATGTCAACCAGCGAGCGTTCCAAATGTGCAATTCTTGCCACATGCGCTTCTCCATCCTCCCGCAGCACCTTCAAGGCATCCTGCACACGCGCGACGGCAACGTCCCGCTCACCGAGCTGCCAATCCACGGCTGCAATGATGCTCATGATGTGCGCGCGTTCGTCGGCAGCAATGGCCCAGCTGAGCTGCGTCAAAAAATCCTCACGTGCCTTGGCCGGCTTGCCTTGGTGCACGCGGCAAAATCCCCGCCATTCATGCAGCCGCTTCAAGTAATGCGAATGCCCAGCAGCTTCTTGATCACCCCAGGCGATGCGGTGGGCAGCGAGGGCCTTGTCAAATTCGTGCTCTGCCTCCTCGTACCGCTTGGGATCCATGAGTGCCCGCCCGGCCCGCCAATGAAAATTGGCGGCATGGGGCGCAAACCATGGCAGACTGCGGTCCTTGGGTGTCATGAGCTGATCGAGCATCCTGTTCCAGGCAGCGGTGAGTTCCAGCAAGCCCGCGATTTTGGGCAGGGAATAGAGTTGTTCCCAGCCATCCTGGAAACCTGCGTCGATCGCCGTCGCCGCTGCCTCCATTTCCGTTTCAGCCATTTCATAGGCGGCAATCGCAGCCTCGGCCTGATCAACGGCATTTTCGATGATTGCCTGGACCGCAAGGTCGTCGGCAGATTCCATGTCACTCATGAAATGAAGTTCGAGTTTTTTGGGGATTTCATCAAATCTCGGCGCGGCATCGGAGCCCAACATAGTAGTTGGTGCCGGCGGAGCTTCTGCTGCCAACGCGCCATTCTCCTAGCCTCAGATCAAGCCTTGACCGGCAGGAACTCCTTCATAAATGCATATTGTGGCGTGAATTCACCCTTCCACATGATCACCGCACGCTTGAGCTCGTCGTCTAGGCCACTGTCTGCCAAGCTGCCTGCGTAATTTGCCTCCACAATCGAGGGAATCACGTGGGCGAGGTCCTTCGCAAATTGTTCGCTGGAGTCCTTGCTGAATTCACAGGGCAGGTTGGTGACGGCCATGACAGCTACGCCTTCGCCCTTCATTCCCATCGTGGTC
>JANMIM010001323.1:0-4473 GCA_031375795.1 Bacteroidota bacterium | reverse complement strand
ACCACCGAGCCGCCCAAGGAAAAGCCCCGCAGCCTCCTGGAATCCTTTTCCAACCGCGACACCAAGCAGCCCTCCATCGTGGAGCGCAGCATCGAGAAAAAAGAAGGCACCCAGACGCCTCCCGCCGAGGATCGCAGCCAGCCTGTCGAGGAATCCAAGCCCCCGATGGTGGAGTTCATCCCCAACGAGGAGTCCAAGTCCGTCGAGCAGGCACCTGTGCAGCGCCCAAGCCTGATCGGGCAGGAGCGCGACGACGAGGCCGGCAAGGAGCCGCGCACGCTCGCCGACCGTTTCAGGCAGCAAAGCAGCCCCTTGTCACAAGAGGGCGAGGCTGGCAGCAAGACCATCAAGGCCGAGCAGATTCCGGTGCACAAGCAATTTCAGTTCGTGCAAAAGGTTTTTGGCGGCAGCAGCGTGAAGTTCAAGGTCGTGCTCGACAAGATCAACAAGACCGAAAACCTCAACGACGCCACCGAGGTCCTGGAAAAATACGTCTTCAACGACCCCAACGTGAACCGCAACGACAAAGTCTCCAAGGAATTTGAGGCCATGGTCAGGGCGAGGTTTGAGGATTGATTTGTCGGTCAGTCGGGCCTCCAAAGATTAACCGCAGAGGGCGCAGAGAACCGCAGAGAACATTGTTGACTCTGCGAACCTCTGCGCCCTCTGCGGTTTTCTAATTCAGCAAATCGGCCTCAAGTCAAGATATTGTGGCGGTAGCTGTAGTGGTTCATCAAAATGAACATCATCGTCGTGGAGGCGAGGATGGATGAACCGCCGTAGCTGAAGAAGGGTAGGGGAATCCCGATCGTCGGCACTACGCCCAGGCTCATGCCGATGTTGATCGTGATGTGAATCATGAGAATCGTGGCTACGCCATAGCCAAAAACCCGCGCATAGACCGTCTTGGAGTTCTCGGCGAGGTGGATCACCCGCACCACGAGCAGGAAAAACAAGATGATCAATACCGAGCTGCCAACAAAACCGTGCTCCTCGCTGAAGACGCAGTGGATGTAGTCGGTCTGTTCCTCAGGCACAAAGTCACCACGCGTGTGGGTGCTGCCCCCGAAACCCTTGCCCCAGAGTTTGCCCGAGCCCACAGCCACCAGCGATTGGATGTAATTGTAGTACACGGCCTTGAGTTCCTTGTCCTCCTTTTTCTCAGTGTCCCCTTTTTTGCCCTTGGCATTCACGTGTTTCATGTCTTTCTCGGGCGTCACCAAGACCCTGAAGCGCGCACTTTGGTAGGGTTTCACGACCTTGGTGACCGTAAACGGAATCAAGATCAGGAACAACAGGATGCCGAGGTGCAAGCCCAGGAATCGCCGCCTGAACAGGTAGAGAAATGAATAGGTGAATATGCCGATCAGCGGCACCGCAAGGTACACCCACATATAGGGATTGGTGGAAAACAGCAGTGAGATCGCCCCGACCACAGCGAGCAAGATGCCGCCGATCATGATGAGCGGGTGCAAGCCCTCACGGAAAAACACCAGCACCAGTCCCAGGAACACGAGCGAGGAGCCGGCGTCGTTTTGCAACAACACCAAAGCCATCGGCAAAAACACGATCCCCAGCATCGTGAGCACGTCTGAGCGGTTCTTGAGGTTGAAGTTGTAGCGCGACATGAACTTGGCGAGGGCCATCAAGGTGGCCACCTTTGCAAACTCCGTCGGTTGGATCTTGATCCCCGCCACCTCAAACCAACTCGATGCACCGTGGGTCGCCCGGGAAAATAGGAACACTGCGATGAGGGCCACGATGGCCGCACCATAGGCGATGTAGGAGACAAACTCCACAAACTTGGTGTCCATGAAGAGGATCAGCGTGCCGATGGCCAGCCCGGCCAGGAGAAACACGGCCTGCTTGCCGTGGTAGGTGCTGAAATTGAAGAAGGAGGGATCGTCGGTGCGGGAAATCGAGTAGAGGTTGAGCCAGCCCATGCCGATGATGAGCAGCAGCAGGCCCAGGGTGATCCAGTCGACCTTGGAGTCGCGCACCATGGCATCGTTGCTCGCGGCGGCCCAGCGGTCACGCAGGCTTTGGCGCTCGGCTGTCTGCGACTTGGTATTTCCCTTGCGGTATTCCTCAATTCCCATCATTCTCCGCTTGCGCGGCCTCCTCTTCAGAAATACCCACCTTCACGGCCTTCTTCATCGGATCAAATTTCTGATCGATGAGGGCCTGCATCCTTGCCTTGTCCTTGACGCTGCCCTTGAGGTATTGCTCCATCATGATGCTGCAGATCGGCGCCGACCACGTGCCGCCAAATCCGGCGTTCTCGACGATCGCGGCGATCGCGATCTTGGGATTTTCCTTGGGTGCAAAGGCGAGAAACACCGAGTGATCCTCGCCCGCCTTGTTTTCCACGGTGCCGGTCTTGCCGCAGACGGCGATGCTGTCGATGCGTGCCCGCGTGCCCGTGCCCGCCAGCACCACCTGTTCCATCGCCTCGACCACCATCACATACTGCGATGGATTGCCCTTGGGGGTGATCTTGTTGTAGGGCTGCCGTTCCCATGGGCCCGAGCCCTGCTTTTGCGCCACGAGGAAATGCGGCGGGTAGTACCAGCCGCGGTTGGCGATGAGCGCCGCACAATTGGCCATCTGCAGCGGGGTGAGCAGCATCTCGCCTTGGCCGATCGAGTTGGAGTAGATCGTGAGGGCGCCCCAGGACTTGGCGCCGTATTGTTTGTCGTAGTATTCCTTGGTGGGCAGGTTGCCGGGTTTCTCATCGGGCAGGTCCACGCCCAGTTTGCGACCGATGCCGAAGCGCAGCATCTGCTCATACCAGCTTTGGTAGGCTTCGTGGATGTCCTTGAAACGCTTGTCGTTCAGATAGGTATAGTACACCTCGGCAAAGTAGGAGTTGCAGCTTTGCCGGATGCCATAGCTAAGGTCCACCCCGCCGTGTGCGCCGTGGCAGGCAGGCTTTCCCTTGTTGCGAAACCAGGATCCGGCGCAACCAAAACGGGTGTTTTCGTCGATCACGCCGGCGTTCATCGCCGCGAGGGCTTGCATGAGCTTGAAGATCGAGCCCGGCGGGTACTGTGCCGTGAGCGGGCGATTCACCAGCGGCAACTCAGGGTCGGCGTTGAGGCGCATGTAGTTGGCGCCGAGGTTGCTGCCCGTGAGCAAGGAGGGGTCGTAGCTGGGGGCTGAGACAAAGGCCAGGATTTCTCCCGTGGACGGCTCGATGGCGACGATGCTGCCGCGCTTGTTTAGCATGAGCTTCTCACCGAGCAACTGCAACTCGGCGTCCACACCGAGTTTGATGTCCTTGCCGGAGACGGGTAGCTCGTCAAATTCGCCATTGTTGTAGGACCCGACGGGGCGGTTGAAGTTGTCGCGCAGGATGAACTTGGTGCCCTTCTTGCCGCGCAGCAGTTTTTCATAATATCCCTCGATGCCGACCTGCCCGATGAGGTCATCGTCGCGGTACACATAGTCTGCAAGGTCGTCTTCCTTGACCTGCTGCTTGATGTCGCCCGAGTCGATCCTTGCAAGGTAGCCCAGCATGTGCGCACCCGCCGGATAGTTGTATTCGCGAATCGGTCGTGTGACCACCTTCACGCCTTCAAACTTCCACATGTGCTCGCTAAACCGTCCCCATTGCTCCTTGTCGAGCTTGGTCATGAGCGGCTTCCATTGGTAGCGGTCGATGCCGGTCCATTTCTTGATTTCCGCACGGATCTTTTCCCTGCTGAGCCCCAGAAACTTCTCCAAGATCGTCGTGTCGGGGATCGTGATCTGGTGCGGCAGAAACATCACGTCAAAGATGGGCGAATTCTTCACATACAGCTGATCGTTGCGGTCATAGATGATGCCACGCGAGGGATACAATTCCACCCGCTCCATGTCCACCGCATCCGCCTGAATCGCATATTTCTCGCTGAGCACTTGCAAGTACAGGAGGCGCACGATGAAGAGCAGCATGATGCAGCCAAAGGCGACGACGATGATGGTGCCACGGTTCAGGTTCTTGTTCATCGCTTGCTGTCTTGATGCCTCCAAAAAATGAAGATGAAACAAAGCGAGAAGGTGAACACGATACTCAGTCCCGATTTCAGCAGGGTGAGCCCGACGTTGTCGAAACTGAATGCTTCCAAGAAATGAAAGCTCAGTTCATAGACCACGATCAGCGGCAGCAGGTATTGGATGAGCCAGGTAAATGGTTGCATCCTGATGAGGGCCTCTTCGTTGCCCCGGTAGCTCACTTTGTTGGTGATCACGCTCACCCAGGCGTTGCGCAAGCTCAGCATCAAGACCGCCGAGAAGGCTGAGATTCCCTTGAATGCACCGGCCGAAAACACATCTACCAGCATGCCAGTCGTGAAGCCGATGAGCAGCAAGATTGCAAAGGGCGTACTCACCGGGAGCACGAGCAGGGATACTAGGAATACATGGGCAGAGGCCATTTCCCACAATGTCAGGTTGCGAAACACCAGCAACTGTGCCACCAAGTAGATCAGT
>JANMIM010000427.1:0-1538 GCA_031375795.1 Bacteroidota bacterium | reverse complement strand
GCCCTTGCGCGACTGCGAATGCAGCCGAACAAACAAGGAACAGGGCGATGAACAGATTTCTCATTACTCAAAAATAAGCAGAATTTGCGGAAAATGGAGAATCAGACGATAGTGGTGAATTCCTCATTGCACTACCAGTCGAATCGAGCCTACCTCCCCGGTTTCCATCAAGTAGCGGAACAGATAGACTCCCCTTGCCCAGCCAGAAATATCAACAGACATCTCTCCTCCATCGACTTTCAGTCGGCTCATCTCATGCCCCTGCATGTCATAGACCCATACCGTGCAATTTGCCGTGGAGACGACCCTCACTTGTGTGGAGGCGGGATTCGGCACAAGCAACAAGGTGTTGGTCACGACCTCAATGCCCTCAAAAGCAGCCTTTTGCGTGGAGGTGCAATTCGCATCATCAAAGAACCTGCCGTGCGTGACGAGTTCCAAGATCGTTCGGGCGATGTACACCGCTTTGCCCCCTGTGAGCGGACACTGCGCTGCGATCTGCTCAAGGGCCAGGCTATCTGGCACTGATAAACCTTGCCCCAGCCCTTGAAGCCTGTTCACAACCGCTGTGACCGCCTTGTGGTTGTCCTCGATAGCATTGGTCGGAGTGTATGTGGCTTGCGCCACCGCCACCGCTGGCTGCAATGCAACCAATGACTCTTGGCTACGGCTGATCTTGCCAAGCGTCCCATAGGTGTGGGCTGCATGGAAGGCCATCAACTGCGGGTGGCTTTGGCGGAGCACTACGTCCTTGTTCAGCGTGTCTAGCAACATTTGGCGATCCACCATCCGGCCCTCCAATTGCAAAATCGGGTATTGCCGCGAATTATTAGCAATATCCAACAGTGAAGGGTCAGGGCCATTGATGCCAATAGGAGGGTATTGGGGACAGTTGGGGATCAAACCGACTGTATTGGAGAATTGAATGGGCGAACCAGTTCCAATTGCACCATTGCATTGGCCCGTTGGCTTCATTTGAACGTTGTTGCGTACAAATATTTGCTGGGATTGCCCAGGCGTGGTATTTACCGTAAACGCTTTTTTAACCACAGCCCCACAATTCCAGTTTCCCAGCCATTGATTCCCGCTAGGCTCGCCTTGCTGCGGCCCAAGCGGGTCGGGCAAGCCCTGCTGCCCGATAAACCCATTGTCCTGCAAGACGATGCCCTTGCGACCACCCGTGAACTCGTTCCAGCGCACGTAGCTGCCGTCACAAGACCCCCAAGTATGCAAGGCGGTCTGGAAATTGAACACCTTGTTGCAGGTGACGCCGAGGCGGTTGGACAAGACGAAGGAAAGCCCGTCCACCGAGTCGTTGAGCGACGGCGCGGTGCTGTGGAGGATGTTGTCCGTGACCTTTGCCTTGTCGCTGGCATAGACCCCGATGCCCGTGCCACGCATGAGCTGCGGGTGAATGCCAGTGACGGTGATGTCGTTGTGCTGCACGAGCGCGTTGCCCACGCCCTCGATGGCCACGCCCATGCCCTTGAGCGTCATCAAGTTGTCGGCCACCGTCTCGCTACCGTTGTTGGGCAGGT
>JANMIM010001301.1:0-1500 GCA_031375795.1 Bacteroidota bacterium | reverse complement strand
AGAAAAACATTTTTATCAAGGTGGAAAATGAGGAACTCAATTATGGGATTTTCAGTACAAATTAAAAAATCAAGTGCTTGGCAATTTGTGACTTTCGGAAGTGGCGGGCTTTCATTGGGAGTGGTTGCCGCCGAAGGGGGAACGGTTGTTCTTCAAAGCCCTTCCAGGAGGGAAGAGATTTTTTATTATGGTGGAGCTGGAGTTGGACTATCGGCTGGCCTGAAAATCCCCAAGATTGGTAGGGTTCAAATCAAAACACGAAGGGGACCTCTCACTGGCTCAGGTGGTCCCACAGAGTTTCCATCAACAGGCAAGTTACTTATTACGGACAGTTTTCAAGGTGAGGAGTTGTTGTTATCCGATATTCAGGGTCCTTGTATGTTTACGGAAGTTGGTGGGGGAATAATCGCTGGTGCTTCAGCCTGTGCCATGTATGTCGGAATAAACCCCTTAATATTACCTCTTTTATCGGTACCTTCTTTTGGTATCCAAATGGTTATTAATTCAGCTAACGGACTATTGTTGATGGCGGGATTGAATGTTGGTCTTCAAGCACAAATAGGCGGAGCTGTTTATTTAGGGTATCTCCGCTAAAGTATTTAGCCATCTTAGGAGTTAACTTCAAAGATACACCAGCTTTCCATACGCATAGAAACAAAGAAAATGGAAATAAAGGGAAATTACTAAGGTGACATCCTCAAAGCATTACTTGAAGATGGATAGCGAGTACGAACGATGACACTGAATGCAGAGCTGAATGCCAACAATCCTCCTGCCGACGTATTGAAGGGACTCCTTCGCGGAACCCTACGCCCTGTGTCGCTCCAACCTGGGGAGTTTTTGTTTCGCTTTGCTAGTAGTCGGACTCCCTATCTCTACCGGGAAGCCGGGCCTTGGTGGGTTGATCGAGAAAACTATCTCAGGATTATCGCCGCTTGCAAAAGGGATTTCCAGCGCTAGGGCACAAAAATGCGCCCGCTGGGTTTCGTTGGACGCCAGGCCATAGCGATCCCCTTTTCTTACAGTCAGGCGGACATTATGGTGCAGGCAATCGTAAAACAAGAAATCTGCGCTTTTGCTGGCCAAGGATGTACACAAGTAACCGAAAATCCCGAAATAATTTGGATTCCATGGTCCGACGTCGAACAACTCTATCTTCCGAACATCGTCGTGAAGTGCCATGACCATCACGAGTGGACGAGTTTGGGGCGACAAGCCTTACAGATCACGAATTGCACTCGCATCGAAAGCTGACGACATTGGTTGACGCCAGCCACATTGCGCAATCAAAAGTGACCGATAAAAGAAAGCATTTCCTTTTCAAACGAGACGATCACTATGCGACGACCTTATTGGAAATTCACACTTGCGCTCACCGGCTTTCTCTTCTTCGTCACTTCTAATTCCGCGCTGGCCCAAGGACCGATCCTGAATCCTGCCAACGGGCATTACTATGAATTGGTCACTGGCTATCGTTCCTGGACAGCAGCCAAAGCGGAG
>JANMIM010001295.1:0-11668 GCA_031375795.1 Bacteroidota bacterium | reverse complement strand
CAAGGAGCGCGGCTACACCTCGTCATTCTTCTGCGGGGCGCACAACGGCACCATGGGATTTGACAAGTATGCCGCCGTCTCAGGCATCGACCACTACTATGGGATGAACGAATATCCCTATTCCCAGCGCGACTTCGACGGTTTCTGGGGATGTGCCGACCGGCCATTCATGCAATGGATGGCCCAGCAGCAAGACCAGATGCGGGAGCCATTCCTCTCCGTCTATTTCTCCATTTCCAACCACCACCCCTTTCGCCTGCCGCCAGACAATGTGGCCGACATCGAGGCCAAGCCCATCGGCAAGATGGCGAAGACCGTCGTGTACACCGACCGGGCGCTGGGGGAGTATTTCAAGCGGGTGAGCAAGGAGCCCTGGTACAAAAACACGGTTTTCATCCTCACGGGCGACCATTGTTTTCACGAGCACAGCGATCCCGACCGCACGTTTCTGGAGAATTTCAACGTGCCGTTGTTCCTGATCGGGCCGGGCATCGAGCCGGGTTTTGACGATCGGTTGGGGCAGCACGTGAGCATCCTGCCCACGCTCATCCAATACCTGAGGCTCAATACCCTGCATGCGAGCACCGGCGTGTCGTTGATGGACACCAGTACTGAGGCCTTTGCCTACAACAACTTGATGGACGTGGCGACCTATGTCCAGGGAGACCTCGCATTGAGCACGAGTTTTGAGCGAATCCAAGCGCTGTGCCGTGCCGAGCAGGGCCGATGGAGGGAGATTCCAGACATCAGCTCCGTGCCGCTGGAAAAGCGACTGGAGCTCGAGTACAAGGTGCGCTGCATCTTCCAGGTATTGCACAACACGCGCATCGCCAACAAGTTGCATTATATTCCAAGTATGGCCTCGACTCAAGGCGATTGATTATCTTTGCCCTGGGGTCTGGCAGCCCCGGCTTTTTGGAAGAACTGGATTTGTATGAAGACAATGTTTGTGATCAACCCGGTTTCCGGAAAGGGTCGACGGCGCAAGCCTGAAAGGACGATCCAAAAGATCCGCGATGCCTATACCAAGGCAGGCGCGGATTTTGAAATCTGTCTTTGGGACCGCCCAGACCGCATCGACGAGATCATCACCGATGCCGTGGCCAGGAAATTTGACGTCGTGGTGGCGGCAGGCGGCGATGGCACGATCAATGAGATCGGCCACCGGCTCGTGGGCACCAATGTGGCCATGGGCGTGATCCCACTCGGCAGCGGCAACGGGTTTGCCAGGCACCTAGGCTACAGCCGACGCATCGGCAAGGCCCTGTCGCAATTGCTCACCGCGCAGACGATCGTGATCGACACCGGCGACTTTGGTGGACTTCCCTTCATGAACAATGCTGGGATCGGGATCGATGCCGAGGTCGCCCGCCAATTCAAGACCACCAAGACGCGCGGCCTCCACAACTACATGCGGCTCGGTGCAAGTGCCTTCTTCAAATTCAAGACCTTTGGCGTGAAGCTCGTCGTCGACGGCAAGCGCGAATACATCTGGGAAGACCTGATGTTCATCGACATCACCAATGGCTCTCAGTGGGGCGGCGGAGCCAAGGTGGCACCGCTATCCACGATCTCAGACGGCTTTTTGGAAGCTGTGATCTGGGAAAAATCGACGCTGCTGCATTTGCCCAGGCTCATCAAGTTGCTGTTTTTGGGTAAGCTGTACCGCCACCCGCGCATCAAGATGGTGCGCGGCAAGAAATTTGAGATCACACGCCGCATGGCTGGGTCGGCTCACGTCGACGGCGAGGCGGTCACGCTCGGCAAGCGCATCGAGGCCTTGATCCGGGAGAAAAGCATGAAATTGATGGTTCCTCGGCGTACGGAGTTGGTTTGAGGTAGTAGGTAGTAGGTAGTAGGTATTGGGTGGTTTGTCGCCGAGTTTGGGGGATGAGGTAGGATGTGGAGGGGAAATTTGGCGAAGGTATGGTGCGATAAAATTTGGATGCATGGGTGGGAAAAAAGTAGCGAATCAAAAGGCAAGCGGCAAGGCCACTCCTCCCCATTCGTCCTTCTCCATTTACAAATATTTGCTGTTGGCGGTATTGCTGATGCTGGCCGGCGATCTGATGATGCGGCTCGTCTTCTTCTTTTACAATGCGTTTGGAGGATGGGAATTCAGCTGGGGCGATGTGCCGCTGGCTTTGCTCGTGGGTTTGCGATTTGACTTGGCGACCTTGGCGATTGTCAATGGGTTGTTTTTGGTGGCGATGGCACTGCCCGTGTTGGGTGGCCGTGGATTGCGCATCCTGAGTTTTTTGCTGGTCTTGTTTCATTTGCCCGTGCTGTTTCTCAACGGGGTAGATGTCATCTATTATGGCTTCAGCTCCAAGCGGCTCAGCCATGAGTTTTTCTCGGGAGGGGCTGCAGCATACAATTTTGGACTGAACGATGCCCTGCCCTATTGGTGGCTCATTTTGCTGGTTTTTGCCTTGGCTGCCGGGCAATTGTGGCTGCTGTTCAGGGCATCGCGCAAGGTGCAGCCACCGGCCGGGCTTGGCACCGTGCGGCGCATTCTCGCTTGGTGCATGCCCGTGGTATTGGCGGGCGCCTTGTTCTTGGCTTTCAGGGGCGGATTCCAAATTCGGCCGCTGCGACCCGCAAGTGCATTTGTGACCAACAGCATGTTTTTGTCGAATGTATCGCTCAACAGTGCCTACACCGTCGCACAAAGCATCGAGATCGGCAACGAGTCAGAGCCCGACTTGATGCCGATGCCCGACGCAATCGCCATCGCCCGCCAGGCTGTACACAATGATTTTGATGCGGCATACTCATCCGATG
Source organism: Bacteroidota bacterium (assembly GCA_031375795.1). Classification (GTDB taxonomy): domain Bacteria; phylum Bacteroidota; class Bacteroidia; order J057; family JADKCL01; genus JADKCL01. Next base: position 8,884 of record JANMIM010001295.1, on the reverse strand, counting down.
AATACCCGCTTTTGCGACAGGCACAGTTTGCCGGGCCTGAACAAAAATACAACGTGGTCTTGCTCATCGTCGAGAGTTTCAACGCCAGCAAGATGGGCGCGCTCCACGGCAAAGCCTTGGGCGAGAGCCTGACCCCCAACCTCGACACGCTGGCGCGTCGCGGTCGCCTGTACACCAATTTTTCATCCAACGGTGCGCGCAGCGTGCAGAGCCTGCCCGCCATCCTCAATTCCACCCCCGACATTTTTGACCGGCCGCTCATCGGGTCCAGTTTTGAGACCAACCAACAGTGGGGCATCGGAAACATGCTGTCTCACAGAGGCTATCACACGAGCTTCGTCTGCGGCGGCCCCAACGGAACCCTTGGATTTGATGCCTATTCAAAGGTCTCGGGTTTCAAGGAATATTTTGGTCACGACGACATCGCCGTCGCCGACGCAGCTGCCTCGAGCAAGTGGGGACTGCACGACCATGAGGTCCTGCAGTGGTTGGCCGATCGGCAGATCGCCCATCCCAAGCCATTTCTCGACACCTGGTTTTCCATCTCCAACCATTTCCCGTTCGACACGCCCGCCGACTGCCCCGCAGCGATTGCGCAAAGCAGCTTGAGCCCCATGGACAAGACCGTGAAATACACCGACTGGGCCTTGGGGCAATATTTTGCGCGGGTTCTGAAGGAAGAATGGGCCGCGAATACGATCTTTGTCGTGACCGGCGACCACTGTTTTTACTTTGAAAACGACCCCGACCGAGGCGATGTGCAAAATTTCCATGTGCCCCTGCTCTTGTTGGGTCCGGGCGTACCCCCGGGCGTGGACGACCGGATAGGCAGCCACGTGTCGATTTTACCGACGTTGATCGAGTTGTTGCAACTCAAGACGCGCTATGCTGCCGTCGGGGTGTCTCTGTTGAGCAAACAAAATGAGTCTTTTGGCATCACGGGCTTGGTGGGTGCCCTTACGTTTGCTCGGCAACACCGGTTTTTGAGCGCGACCTTGGACCATGCGATGAGTTGGCATGGCTTTTCAGAGGGGAAATGGCAAATGCAAAACGAGATCGGCGAGACGCCCGCTGGCCAGGAAATGCACGAAACGCTGCGGGCGATCTACCAGGTCTGCAGTTTCATTCGCCGAAACAACAAACAAAACTTGCCCATCGGCATGGGGGAATAGGGCGGGCAATGGGGGTCCTTCTTGAGGGATATTGCGCTTGGGTTTCTGATGTTATTTTGTTGGGTTGTTTTGTTGCTGATCGGCTTCTTACCCAATAAGCGGAGAATGCGGTCAGGCCATTGGCACTGTGTGCCGACTCCACCGCCGTGTGGTACGCAGCAGCGGAGTGGGGCATACTGCTTGGCCATGCAACTCCGTCATTCGATGATGCCCACCCGGGATCACCCAATACGGTTTTCATTCCTCGCACAATTCCCCTACAACAACTCTGGCCGGTACTCAAAGTGCATGGTGTCGTAGTGGTACCATTTGCCGCCCCAGATGAAGCCGTGGCGCTCGAAGATGCGCACGATTTCCATCGGGATTTGGTTGTGGTACACGAGCGCTTTCCCTGCCTTGAATTCTGGTGACCAACGCCAGTAGTCGGAATATTTGACATTGATGTCCAGTGCCATGCCGAAGCTATGGGCACTCAGCCGATCTGTCCCTGCGATCTTGCGCCAGTAGAATGTGCCACCCGGCGTCGTGAGGTACTTGCGCACCGCTGGCATGGCCTCCAAATCCTTGACGACTGCGACCAGGGCCTTGTCCACGCCATTGACCTTGGTGATTTTTAATCCAGATTCGCCTGTGATCCATGGTGTTGTGACCAGGTTGGCACCGACTTGTGCGGCATCGCTGCCATACATTTTCTTGAAAAAAGCCTCGTTGCGAATGCGGCCTGGATCAAAATTTTCCTGAAATATGATGCTGTCCTTGGGGTAGGCAAATGTAAACATGTCTTCCAGATCGGGATCAGCCTCCAATTGTTCGGGGGTTTTCCTGCCCTTGCCATCGTCCCAGACAGTCGTGCTGCCATCCTTCCAGCGGATCGCATTGCCCTCGGCCCCAACCAAGAACGCTGGGTAGGCCGCCACCAATCGCTGCATATTGCGGTCGATGGCCGACGCAGCTGGGCCTCCCGTGTCGGCGACGGTCGTCACCTTGAGCGGCGGATTTTCCTCGGTTTTAGGTGGACGGTCGCAGCTACTGAAGGTGCAGGAAAATAGGAGACAGGTAAATCCGGTGATTCGTAAAATCACACCATCTCCCCGATCGCATTTGCTTCGCGCAAATACATGGCCCAAAATGCTCCCGATCACATTTCGTATCCAGCGCGACTGGATATTATGATCCACGGGCTTGCGCAAAAGGAGGCGATTCCCATCCCCTCTCATCATGGATTCACCTTCACAATTTTTTCATGCATGATCCTGTCACCAGCAGACAGGCGCAATAGATAGGTGCCACTTGCGAGCGCACGTGTGGCATCGTCCAAGTTCAAATTGTGGGTACCAGGTTTGAGTCGGCCGAGCGCCTGCCGGTACAACTGCACGCCGCGCAGGTCCACCAATTCCACCTCCACGATGGTTTGGGAGGCGAGATCGAATGAAATCTGCAAACGCAGCGAAAACGGGTTGGGCCAGACATACAGGTGATCGACGATGGCATCTGTCGGCGGCTGACTGTCGATCGTGAGGTCCTTGATGATCGCAAACTCGTCGAGCTCCACCCCAGACGCAGCATAATATCTGCCCACCAGGGTGTCGGCATGCACGTCCACGACCAAGGAACCCACGCAACTGTCGCATCCCCAACTGTAATACATCATGGGATGGTTGAGCTGCGGATGTCCGGCAAAACTACCGCTGTTGCCGACGACGGCATAGATGCTGCCACGATCGGGGGTCGGACTGTTGAGGGTCTTGCGGTAAGGTGTGCCGGCCAGGAGGCTGCCGCTGCCATGGTCCAGCTCATAGCTCGAATTGTACATCGGCGTAAGGTCGTAAAATCCGTAGACCAACCTGCTGCGCTCGTACACGTGGCTGTGCCCGCTCAAGATCAAGTCCACGCCATTGTCTTCCAGCAGCGGCATGTAGTTGTTGCGCATCGAGCTCATGTACACTTCCCAAAAATTGTCACTGTCGTGGGAGCCCTTGGTATGGGGCGGCTGATGAAAATAGACGACCTTCCAAGGTTGGGTGGTGGCCTGCAAGTCGGCGACGAGCCACTGCGCCATCGGTGAATTGGGGGCTGTGACCCAAATGCCTAGCTCGGAGTTGAGCGAGACAAAATGCACGTTGCCGTAGTCGAAGGAATAGTACATCTCGCCGCCGGAGGGCAATCCGCCAGCCTCGCCGTGTGCGGGGACCTCGACGATATTGTAGTAGGGGCCATAGTGGGTGGGCGGCAAGCCATTTTGGTTGATGGATTGGTAATCGTGGTTGCCGGGCGTCGGCCAAAATGGCTGGAACGCGAAGATGGAGTCGTAGATGTTGAAGACCTTGTCTTGGTATTGCTGATCGGTGCCGCTGTCGTAGGCATTGTCGCCCAGCCACAGCCACACGTCGGCAGGTCGATTGGCGGCGACATAGCGGGAGTAGGCGTCACGCACCTCGACCTCCTCTGGATTGCCCTTGCCAAAATCGCCGATCACCCAGATCTTGATCGGGAGTTCGCTGCCAGGCATGGGATTGGTGCGGAACCTGTGGCTGCTGTCGCCGCCTTCCAAGACGACGTTGCTGTCACCGATCATGTAGTAGTAATCGGTATAGGGCGTGAGGCCTGTGAGCCGCACGGAATGGTCCCATACCATCGCGGGCGAGGCCGCGACTTGGTTCAGGTGCGTCGGGCTGTTTCCATACCATACAAGGGCATTGGTCGCCGTGTCGGTGCGCCATTTGATCGTCATCTCATCGGGGAGGCCATTTTGCAAATACGCTCCGCGCAACAGCCCTTGGCCATGGGCCATCGACCCCCATAACAAAAATAGCAAGACCAGCTCCAATCGTATTTTTTTCCCCATACCTGTAATTCACTCACGTCCATGACCGCGTGCAAGATCTGCAACGGGCTTGAATCCTGAAACCTACATTGGGAAAATTACGCCTTTTCCCCGAATTTCTTCAACCATGTCGCCACACGCGGGAAATGGTCGTGGACGGCATCGGGGTGCGTGAGCATGTCGATGTGGCCATAGTCGTGCAAAAAGCCACTTTCCTTGCCCAGCAGCATCATTTCCTTGGTTTGATGGGCCCCTGTTTCCTCTGCCAGCAAGGCCACGTCGGTCGGATGGCCCAGCACACGGTCCTTTTTCCCAGCCACATAAAGGGTCGGTGGCAATTGCATGTGCGACAGCGCCTCCCTGAAGTCAAAACCGTCGTGCCAGTGCCTCCAGGTATCCCGTGGCCGAATCCAAGCGTCGGTTTCCAAGTAGTCGCGGGCCGAGATGTTGTCGCTGCCCATGCGGTACCCAATGGCATTCAAGAACCCGTATCGCCGCAGGGAGCGGCGACCGATGCGCCACCATCCCAGCCTGATCATCCAGAAATAATACATCCCCCGCACCGAAATATGGCGTTTGGAGCCAAAAAACACCATGGCCGGGATCTCCAATTTCATCGTCGTGCGGGCGAGAAAGGCGAGCACATTCACCCCCGCCCAGCTGTGCGTGCCCACATACATGCGCGCACTGCCTTTGAGTGTTTGCACGAATTCAAAAATGGCGGGATACTCCTCGCTCAAGGCCTCGGCCTGCCCAAAATGGGCGTCTTTGCTGATGAGCGGCGTACTCAGGCCCCGGCCGCGCAGGTCCACCACAAAGACATCATAGCCCTGTCCTGCCATCCAAGGCGCGAAGCCCTTGCCCGAGGAGGAATAGAAGATCCTGCCGTTTTCGATCGAGCCATGGATGAGCAACAACGCCGGATGCGAAGCGTCCTTGCAGAAGCGCCGCACATGCAACTGTTCGCCATCGCCAAAGGGTATAAACAGGGACTCAATCTTCATTCAACGCCGATTCTAGCTGCGAAATTGAGCATTTTTGGGAGGGAATGCAATGTCGGGATGAGGGGGCATTCCATGCAATCCCTATGTACACGATTCGTGCAAGACTGTGGTTGAGATGAGAGTGGTGCCAGCGGTGGCGTGGCTGCAAATCAGGAAGCAGGACTACGGCAAGCTTGGCAATGCGGCAGCGATGATCTCCCTGATGCGGTCCTTGATCGTGTTCACGTTCATGCCGGCCGTGTCTTCGGTGGGAACATGCAGGTGGCCGACGGGGATGTTGACTGCGACGCCGCCGATGGTCGTCTGCAGCAGGCGCACGCGGTAAAAGATTTCATTGGACAAGAATCCACCACCTGTGCCGGTGACGGCGAGCGACGGTGTGCCAGCGGTGCGGCTCCAACCCGTGGTTTTGAGACTCGTCTGGGGCACCGTGCTCATTGCTGTATACGGCAAGCGGGTTGCCAAAAATTCAGTTCCCGTGCCCAAGCCAGGGGGTTCGACGGGCGAGGTCGCACTTCCCCCGGAACCCACACCCTCATTGTCGTCGAAGCCCACGGTCGAGCGCCTACGTCCTGCCCATTGCTCGACGTCAAATGTGGTGCCACCCTGGCTGATGGTCATGATCATCGAAACAGGCGAGGTGCCGTTGAGGAATGGCCTGAATAGATTTTCGATCATTCCCGCATCAAAATCTCGGTAGCGCACAGGGAAGATCACGCCCTGCACGTAGGCAGAGCGCGAGCCGGCGCCGGTAATAGGCTGTCCGTCGAGCGCCAAGACGGCCGCGCCAGAGGGATTGCTGTCCCTGATCGTGTTGTTGGTGCCGACACTGGAGGCAGGGTTGTGTAGGCCAAATGGATCAAAGCCGCTGATCAAGATCTTCTTTTGCCCAGTGGCAGCTCCTGCAAAGCTCACCGATGTCTGCCCGCGGGAACGCAACTCAAATGCATCGATCATGCGCTGCCTGTCGATGTCGGTGATGGCCCAGCTCGGTGCAAACCGCCTGATCTCCTCGATCATCCTGAGACGGGTCCAGTAGAGCGGACGGTCGTCGATGTTGGGTGTCGTTGCATGCTGGGCGCGTGCCGTCGCAGCATTCCAGAGGCTCTGGCCCGTCGTGTTCACATGGGCTTGGGCAGCTGCGAGGTCGGCTGCGGTGCGCAGGCCATGGATGAAGGCGATGATCTCATTGGCAAAGACTAGCTGGAATTGGTTGGTTTCGATGCTGTTGGCAAAGACCCTTTGCTCCTCAGTGGTGGAATTGGCAGGGATGATGGCCGCTGACGTGGACTGGCAACGTGGGATCCTCGCACCGACATTGGTCGCGTCGATTGCCCCGATGGTAGTATTCAGGTTGGCGTCACGCACGTTGAATGCGCTGCGGAGGGTGCGTCTCATTTCCCTGATGCCGCTTCGCACGCCGGCAGGTTGGGTCCGTGGGTCCAACGTGGCATAGTCAAAATCAGCCAACCATTCATTCTGCAGGTTCACCGAGTTGCATTGCGGTCTGGCAAATCCCTCGATTTTCACGGTGGTAATGTTTCGCTTTGCGCCGCAAAAGATCCTGCGCGCTACGTTTTCATTGAGTCGAATGCAGCCATGTGAGAGCGGCTCGCCCTTCACGGTGTGGTGCGTGTGCAGGGCGATTCCCCGCCCACGGTCGATCGTGTTCCAAAATTTCCATCCGCCATTGTTGAGGATGCGATCCTTGATGGTCAACCCGGCACCTCTGGTGATCGGAGTGCAATTGCTGCCCTCTGTGCGAGAGGTTGGGCCATCGCAGGCCACGGCGTCGGCGGTTTCCGTGCAACATTTTCCCTTGCCCGTGGAGGTCATGTGGCTTTCAGAGGTGCCATCGCTCCAGTGGAGGGTCACAAATTGTGGCATTTCCTGCTGCACCGTCACCGACCGCAGCCACAAGGGCGAGACGACATCGGGGCAATTGGTTCCTGCAGGATCCCACTGCCGCTGGATCTTGCGACCGATCCCAGCGTGTTGCTGGATCGTGTGTGTGAGCTCGTGGGCCAGCAGGTGCTTGCCTTCAGCCGAGGCGGGATGGTACTGGCCTGCATTAAAATAGATGTCCGAGCCGACCGTGAAGGCCTTGGCATTCAACTCACGACTCATCTGCGCAGCATAGGCACCGGTGTGGATATTCACCTGCGAGAAATCCCTCCCAAATCCTTGCTCCATCTGTGACCGCGTCTCGCCATCGAGCGATTGCCCCTGGCCCCTGGTGTTATGGATCTGCTGTGTCAGCGCTGCATTCGCCTGCCCAGCTCCCGCCTGTGAGCTGGGTTTGCGCTGGATCTTCTCGTCCTCCTGCTCGCAGGCAGCACACTTGCGTTGCACCTTGGAGATCGGCAAGGCACTCACGCCTTGAAATTGCACCTGGCTCATCGGCATTCTACCCACGTCACCCAATGGCATACGCATGATGCGGTCGGCCATGGCATCGGCCTCGTGCTCCAAGGGATCGTCGACGCCGCCGATTTCCAGTTTCGTTTGGACCTGGGGCCCGCCACGTGACCAGATGGCGGTCGGCGGAGACTCTCCAGCAAGCGGCGCGCCTGCCTTGGAGGCTTGCGACAGATGGATGGGCATGCCCTCGTTTTGCTCCCTGACCAGAGATTGGGCCTGCTTCGCTACCTGTGGTGGAGCATTTTGATGCGTTGTGTTTTGATGCACTGGAGTCATGCCCTGCCCATGTTGGAATTCCTGATGTCCAATTTATTTATAATGAACCGATTCCACAAGCCCCATCGGAGCAACGGTCGTTTTTGGGCGTAAGTGGTAGGCAGATGGGATGTCGGTGGTCGCGGGCAGGGCCGATGGGGAATCGCTTGGGAGCTGGGCAATGAAGAAAAAATGAGCCGTTGTGAAATCGATTCGCCAACTCGGCGTATCTTATCGGAACCAATCTTATTGCAAGGAGGTGATCATGGGCGCAGCCGACGAAATGAGTCATAGACAGTTGCTGGTCGCGGTGCGCTGCGGGGGTGGTGCCCTGAGCAGCGAGCTAGCCATGCAGTTCTTGTTCGACGAGTACGATGAATTGCTCGTGTTGGTGGCCAAGGGCATGATCGACAACCTGGAATCCAAGCACCTGGAGCCCAAGGATTTGGTCTCGGCGGTCTGGACCAAGATTTTGGACGGGGATAGCCTACCCAAGGGCGACTCCGATTCCGAATTTCACAATTGGTTGTATTCCATCTGCAAAAACGAGTGCCTCACGGCCCACCGCCGCGACAAGCCCAAGCGCCGCTACCAAGCGCTCTCGACCCGCGTCGATGTCGTGCCGGCAATGGATGCGGTAGACATCGACCTCCACAATTTTGTCCAAAAATGCCTCAATCCTTTGCAGGTGCAGGTCCTGAACCTACTCCTCGACGGATGGCCGCGTCCTGAGATTGTGGAGAAATTGGGCATTCCAGCCGCGACCCTGCACCGCATCATCATCAAGATCCGTCAACAATACCACCGATTCAACCTGGCACATACATGAGCAACAAGGCCGTCATCGATTTGATGTGGAAGGTCGTCGAGGGGGATTGCTCGCTCGATGAATACGACAAGGTGCAGCGTTTGCGCCAGGAGTCACCGCTGTGGCGGGCCGCCTATGATGGGCTCGTGGTGACCTACCGCGAGGGTGGTCACCTCGCCCTCATGCGCAAGGAGCGGGAGGCTGCACATGTGGCTGACCTGAAGCCACCATTGTCCGAATTTGCCGATGCGCCCATCCGTCCGCACCATTCCGCTGCCCCTGTCACGAACAGTCTCGGCATCGACAAGGGCATCCGCGTGATGTTGCTGGTGCATTGCTGCATCTTGGGATTGCTTACGGTCTTTGGGGTCGCCATGGGCCTGCGCTCCTCGGCCCCACA
>JANMIM010001279.1:0-2316 GCA_031375795.1 Bacteroidota bacterium | reverse complement strand
TTGTTGATGTGCCGGGCCCCGTCCTGATCGCCCCAGCGCACCTTCTCCGGGCTCCAGTACGAGAAGGTCCCGCGCTCACTCAGCTCCACGACGCCAGTCTGGCCCGCCACGCACCTGAACCTCTGACCTGGGTCGGGCGATCGCCCTGCTGCCCGACAATGCCGACTTGTACCACGCCCGCGCGCTCTCGCTGCGCGCGCTGGGTCAGCAGGTCGAGGCGCTGGCAGACATCGACCGCGCCATCGCGCTCCTGCCCGACGAGCCCGACTTTCACCTCTTGCGCGGCAATTGCCTCGCCAGCCTCAGCGACCGCCCGGGTGCCATCGCCGCCTACGCCGAGGCGGCCAGGATCTTCCCCGAATTCGTCGCGGCTTGGTACAACCGCGCACTCACCTTCATCGAGCAAAAAGACTATTACCCCGCCATCCGGGACCTGGGAAAGTGCATTGCCTTGGAACCGATGGCTCCCGGCTACCTCATCGACCGCGCAGGGGTATATGCCGTCCTGTCGGATTTTTCAAAGGCATTGGCCGATTATGAAATAGCTGTTCGCTTGAATCCACGGCATCCTGAGATCCACTTCCTGCGCGGGCACGTGCTCGTGAAGCTGGACCGCATCGAGGAGGCTGTCGCGGCCTATGACAAATCGATTGCCCTGCAGCCGGGTTTGGCCGCGGCCTATCGGTACCGTGGCGCAGCAAAGATGCATTTGCAGCGCAAGGCAGGGGCTTTTGAGGATTTTGAAAAGGCTGCTGCACTCGGCGATGCCGAGGCCAAGACCTATTTGGAGCGCAACAAAAAGGACTGAGGCAGGCCCTAAGCTGTGAAATCCGATCGTGTAAGCACAAGCAAGCCAATCCTCAATTTCAGCAGCGACGGGTTTTCAGCGGACTGGCTACTCAATTACCGTTGGCCTTCAGCCAACGGACTCGCAGACAGCAACATCAAGTTCCCAAAATTGGAAGCCACGATCTAGACCTAGAATGGCGCAAATTTCACGGCTTGGGCTGGCCCTCGCTATCCACGTATGGGCCACGTGAACCAAAACGTGGAGCCTTGGCCCAGAACCGATTCGACCCAGACCCTGCCGCCGGCGTCCTCGACGATGCGCTGCACGATGGCCAGCCCCACGCCTGTGCTGGGGTCCTCGTCTTTGCTTTGCAGCGTCTGGAAAATTTCAAATATGCGGGTGTGATGCATCGGGTCGATCCCTGGCCCGTTGTCTTCCACGCCAAACTTGTGCTGCTTGCCGAGTTGCTCATAGTGGATCACGATGTGGCGGTCGGGGCGCTGCACGTACTTGGAGACGTTTTCCAGCAGGTTGGAAAGTACCTGGTAGAGTGCGCTGCGACTGGCATGTAACACTGGCAAATGCGCGGGCAATTGCAGCTCGCAAGGCGTCGCATGAAAGATGGTGTCTTTCAGCTCCATGAGCAGCGCCCGCAGGTCGATGTCGTCCAAGTCGCGCCGCTCGCCAGCCTCTTGGTGATAGTGCAAGATGGCCTCGATGAGGTCTTGCATTCGTTTCACACGGTCTTGCATCAGCCGCAGGTATTCTGGGAATTCCTGCAAATTGCCTGCCTTCAGGTCCTCGCTGATCCACAGCGACAAGTTTCCGATGGCCAGCAAGGGTGCCTTGAGGTCATGGGAAACGATGTAGGCAAAGCGTTTCAAGGCTTGGTGGGCTTGCTCCAAGCGATCGGTGTATTCTCGCAGGGCCAGCCCTTGTTCCTGGGCCCTTTCTATGCCGATTTGCGCCTCGTTTCGGTCTTGCTGAATCTGCCGGAGCCTCTCACCTGAGTGGTCGATCGTGCTCATCAACCAGTACACGCCGTCGATCTCCGCATCCGCCCAAAACTCGAATGACAATTGATAGGCTTGGTTTTCAAATGAGAATACCACCATCGGCAAATAAAGCCTGCGGTCACCAGGTTGCAGATGGAGGATCTCGTCGATCAATCCATCAAAAATGTGGAACGCAGGCAGCACCTGCGCACCGAGATAGGCCTGCAGCGGCACCAAGCTGTCACAGCTGCCCAGCAACTGCCCCGTTCGGTCCAGGACTGCCAGTTGATGGCGATCTGCAACCGCCTGTTGTTTGAGCGTGGCAATGTTCATGAGAGCATGTCCAGGCCAAGTGCAAGAAACAATTCCTCCACGTTTTCCCCTGTCTTGGCACTGCTGAGGAAATCACATTGCCCGACAAACCGCTCCTGAAATTCCACCAATTGCACCGCATCGATGAGGTCGCGCTTGTTGCCGATGATGCGTGTGGAGGCTGTGGGCAACAAGTCCCTGAAATGGGCCAGCTCCTTG
>JANMIM010000425.1:0-2693 GCA_031375795.1 Bacteroidota bacterium | reverse complement strand
GTACACGTCGACGGAACCGTGTTGTGGGCACTCGGCTGGGACCTGCGGGTGAATGCCTACATCGTCGAAAATGGCGTGACGGGCACGGGGCTCGGCTATGACCAACTCAACGGCAACAACAACTCGGCGGGTCACCCGCTGCAAGGACTCGGCGATCCGATCGTGGGCTATGTGCACAACTGGGTGCTGCGCGACATGCTCGGCGGCCCGCACGGTGCACCCGCATTTCCCACGCCGGTGCCCGCAGGCTACAACTACAGCCACGATTTCCAGGCCGTCTTGGATACCGGCATCGACGCCAGCAATGTCTATGTGATTCTCGTGTTGCAGCGCTACGATGCCAGCATCCTCCAGCGCGAGGTGCTCAACGTCGCCAAACTCGGCCTCAATGCCAGCGTGCTGGCCAGCGTTGCTGCCCCTGCCACGCAACCTTATTGCCACCTCTGGCCCAATCCTGCCACCGATCGTGTCCAGATCCAAGTCGGCGAGGCCGCCAATTGGGTCGTCGAGGTGTATGATGTCCATGGCCGCCTGCAAATGCGCACGGACTTCAAAGGCACCGAGACCTCGCTCGATACAGACGAATTGCGCGCAGGCGTCTATTTCGTGGACCTGCATGCCCCAGACAAGATCGGTATGGCCCAGAAACTCATCTTGCGCTAGGCCATGGCCGACATGCACCCTGTCAAGGCCGTGGAGGTCGAGCGATACGGTTCTCAAAGCCGAGGCAGCAGCGACTTGCTGGCGGTCGAGGAACCCTTGGAAATCCGCCTCGAATTTGGACCAGAGCAGGATCGGCACCAGCGCAATATTGCGGTCACGATGCGCACGCCTGGGCACGACCTGGAACTCGCTGCGGGATTTTTGTACAGCGAGGGAATATTGCGTTCCAGCGCAGACATTCACAAACTGGACTGGTGCAGCAATGTGCGCAAACCTGAGGAATTTGGGAACGTCGTGAAGCTGGAATTGAAGCCCGACATCGTGCCCGAGCTGGCCAAACTCGACCGCAATTTTTACATGAGCAGCAGCTGTGGCGTCTGCGGCAAGGCGAGCATCGAGGCCCTGGACTTGGCAGGGTGCCCGATGATTCCAGAGGACACCCATCGGTTTGCGCCTGAATTCATACGGAGCCTCCCTGTGATCGCAGACCAAGCACAAACCATTTTTCAACACACGGGCGGCATCCATGCGGCCAGTATTTTTGATACACGCGGCAACCTCCTCGTGCTGCGCGAGGACATCGGCCGACACAATGCCGTGGACAAGGCCATTGGGGCGCTGCTGCTCGCCGGGCAGGTACCACTCTACAACCATGCCTTGCTGGTAAGCGGCCGTGCGGGATTTGAATTGGTGCAAAAGGCCATTTTTGCAGGAATTTCCACGATGGTGGCCGTCGGGGCGCCCTCTAGCTTGGCCGTGGACTTGGCGCGGCGACATGGCCTCACCTTGGTGGGTTTTTTGCGGGGCCAGCAATTCAATGTTTATGCAGGCAGCATCGCTTGAATCAGTCGCTTTACCTTCATCATAGGTGGAAGTGTGTAACGGACCCCACCAAAAGAAACATGATTACCGAAATGCAATTGCTAGCTTGGCACCAAATCGACAATTTGGATATGCTGAAAAAACTACTTTTCGCCCTACTGCTCTCACTCACAGGCATCGCCCATGCACAATGGAATGCCTTCGGCACCGGATTTGGCCCCAATGATTTTGTGATCGGATTCACCGAATACCAAGGGGACATCTTGGCCTATACTTTCCCATCGCCGCTGCCCTATGTGTGGGATGGCTCCACGACTTGGACCACTCCCCTGCCGCCAGTGCCCAATGCAGGCGGCATCCATCGGCTCATGGTGGCAGACAGCATGCTGTATGCAGCGACCTATGCCACCGGCACCTTCAACCAATTTTACAAGTTCGAAAACGGCGTCTGGGTGCAAATGGGGCAAAACTTCAGGAATTGGGGCAGCTCGGCTTGGGCATCGATCTACGATGCCATTGTTTACCAAGACACGCTGTACATCGCCGGTGAGTTTGCGCGACACGGCACCGACACGATCAACTATGTGGCCAAGTGGGTCGACACCACCTGGGCACCCGTCGGCGGCGGCCTGAGCAAGGGCATGCAGCCCAATGGCACGCTCAAGTATCCTCACCAATTGCTCATTTTCAACAACGAGCTGGTCGTCGTGGGCAATTTTCTCAAGGCCGAGAACGATACCGTGCGCGGAATCGCTGCCTGGGACGGCAGCAGTTGGCACGGCTTCGGCAGCGGGTTCAACAACGTGGCCTATGGCGCTTGTGAACACAATGGCGAGCTCTATGTCGGCGGTGAATTCACACAGGCAGACGGCAATCCCGTGAAGCGAATCGCCAAATGGAATGGGACGCAATGGGTCGATCCCGGCATCGGCATTGACATCAGCCCCAATCCCGGCGGCCTAAATCCATTCGTGCATACGCTGTTCTCGCACCAAGGTCGGCTCGTCATCGCAGGTGGATTCAACAAAATCTACGACGGCACGACCCCCATCGTCGGCAGCGGCGTCTTCATCTGGGACGGCACCAACATCGACCGGATGGATGGTGGCGTGAACAGCGATGTCGAAGCCATCATGCCCTACCAAACGGGCTTGCTCATTGGGGGCAACTTCAACCTCGCTGGCGGCACGGTAGCTGTGGACCATGTG
>JANMIM010001208.1:0-2220 GCA_031375795.1 Bacteroidota bacterium | reverse complement strand
CATCGAGTTGAAGGAGACTTACAAGTTGCTGAAGCTCAAGGATGGATCTGAGGTCAAGACCAAAAGCATCGTGATCGCCAGCGGCGTGGACTATCGCCGCCTGGAAGCACCGGGACTCGACGAGTTCACAGGTGCCGGGGTGTACTATGGCGCGGCGACGACCGAGGCCGCCAACTGTCGAAACAAGCGCGTGTACATCGTCGGCGGCGGCAACTCGGCAGGCCAAGCGGCGATGCACCTGAGCAATTTTGCCCACCAAGTCTCCATCGTGATCCGAGGCGCAGACCTCACGGCCACCATGAGTTCCTACCTCATCGACCAAATCGCCGCCACCGCCAACATCGAGGTGCTCGGGCACAGCGAGGTCGTCGCAGGTGCCGGCGACGGCCGGTTGGAGCACATCGACTTGCGCAATTCTCAAACCGAGGCGACGCAGGTGCTTGAATGCGATGCCCTGTTTGTCTTCATCGGCGCCAAGCCGTTTACCGACTGGCTTGGAGATGCCTTCCTGAAAGACGAAAAGGGATTTTTGATGACAGGCAGGGACTTGGTCCTGCACAGCGACTTCAAGAAGCGCTGGAAGCAGGGCCGGGAGCCGTTTTTGCTCGAAACGATCGTGCCAGGGGTGTTTGCCGCTGGCGATGTGCGCTCGGGTGCGATGAACCGCGTGGCGAGCGCAGTCGGCGAAGGCTCCATGGCGATCAGTTATGTGCATCGGTTTTTGGCTGAGAATTGAGGGGGAATGGAAAATGGAGAATGGAAAATGGAGAATGGAAAATGGAGAATGGAAAATGGAGAATGGAGAATGGAGAATGGGAAATGGAGAATGGAAAATGGAAAATGGAGAATGGGAAATGGAAAATGGGGTTCAATGGATTTTCCAATTCCATTTTATGATATTATCACCAGCATCATGATATGAGTAAAGTAGATCTTCCCTCCAGAGACAACTTGATTCTCGATAAGAGTTTTGCCTTTGCGATTCGAATTGCAAAGCTGAGCCGTTTTTTGCAAGGCCAAAACGAATACGTTCTTTCTAAACAATTGCTCCGAAGCGGAACGTCGATCGGTGCACTTGTGCGAGAGGCTCAACATGCAGAAAGCAAAGCCGATTTCATACACAAGATGTCGATTGCGCTCAAGGAAGGCAATGAAACCTGCTATTGGATTGAGCTACTGCATCAGGCAGAATATCTCGATCTCGCTGAGTTTTCCAGCATCCATGCCGACGCATTGGAAATCGTGAAACTCCTCGTAGCCATCGTAAAATCATCCAAGAAAAAATGAAGCGTAAAACAATGGTACAGCACCAAAAGGTAATTTTCAATTCTCCATTTTCAATTTTCCATCAAAAAAGATGATCGTTTACGAATCCAACCAACATTTTCTCGGCGACATCTGGCACCTGGCCCGGAGCTGGACGATGGTCAAAATCATGCGCATGGTCTTGGTGATGGGCGTGTATGCGGGTGCGGTGACGGCCGTGATGATGCTCGCGTTTGGAGACCACAAGTTGATGGACAGCAGCATCTTTTCCTTTTTGGGGATCGTGCTCAGCATCCTGCTCGTTTTTCGCACCAACAACAGCTATGACCGCTGGTGGGAAGGCCGCAAGCAGTGGGGTGCCCTGGTCAATACCTGCCGCAACCTGGCCGTGCTGGCGCAGACGACATTTCCAAAGGAGGACCATCACAGCCGCCACATGCTGGCAAAATTGATCGCCAATTTCTGCATCGCCTTCAAGGAGCACCTGCGAAAGGGCGTGAAACTGGAGGAATTGATCCACCTGACCGATGCCGACCGGGAAGAGTATGCGACCAAGTCCCATATCCCCAACCACATCTCGCTGCAGATCCATCAACTGATCCACCGCTTGTACAAGGGAGGCGGCATCACGGGAGAGGATTACCTCAACATCAAGCCCCATACCCAGGAATTGCTGGACATCTTGGGTGCCTGCGAGCGCATCCGCAAGACCCCGATCCCATTTTCATACGCCGTGTTCATCAAGATCTTCATCGCGGCATACGGGATCTTGCTGCCATTTGCACTCGTCGCCACCTTTGGGATCTGGACCGCCCCGATCATGATGCTCATCTTCTTTGCATTCATCGGCATCGAGATGATGGCAGAGGAAATCGAGAATCCATTCACCCTCGACTGCAACAACCTGCCGACCGGAACGATGGCACAAACCATCAAATCCAATGTATTTGAGAT
>JANMIM010001198.1:0-1495 GCA_031375795.1 Bacteroidota bacterium | reverse complement strand
GTTGCAGCACGGTTGTCTGCAAATCCTGAATACTGGTCAATTGACTGAGGGGCACCAGTTTGCGGATATCTGGGTTAGTTCCGTCACTGTATAGCGTCATACAGATTAAGACGGGAAAGGAAGAAATTTCAAATTCAAAGTCATCCGCTCCGGGAGCCGTGTCGGCTGCAAATCCCACTCCCTTGCTGGGGTTGGCATCATCATCTCCGTCATCTCCCTCTTCACAGGCAATTTCATGGTGGCCTTCCTGGTACACGTGAGCCTGGCGCTGAGCAATCAGACCGTGGCATTCCTCGCGCATCCAGAGATGAAGTGGAAGCGTGGATGAGAGAAATTGAATTTCCAGCGGCCAAGTCGGCAAAGAAAGTAATTGGCCTATTGCTGGGGTTTTGTCTGCTGTGCCTGCTTGCAGCCTGCGACGAGACGGCTACTGAAGCCAAGACCGAGGAACACGCCGTCGCATTGCCGGATACTTTTTACATGGAATTGAAGGGTTTGCTGGGCGAAAAGCTCAAGGTGACCATGCAATTGGCGAAGGTGGGGCCGCTGTTTCAGGGAACCTATTGGTACGACAACCTTGGCATTCCCCTCTACA
The DNA here is from genome assembly GCA_031375795.1 of Bacteroidota bacterium. GTDB lineage: Bacteria > Bacteroidota > Bacteroidia > J057 > JADKCL01 > JADKCL01. The sequence goes on along the minus strand of JANMIM010001198.1, from coordinate 900 downwards.
TCGACGGCAACATCAATACGCGGGGGCAAATCTCCCTTTCCGAACAAACGATGGAAGGTGAGGCCACTGGGGAATTCCAGGGAAAATTTACCTCCCAGACGACTTTTGAAGGGAACTGGACGAACACAGTGACCCAAAAATCGCTCCCCTTCTTGCTGAAAGAAGCCAAAACAGCCCTTCCCAAGGTTTCCTTTGCCCATTTGTACCAAGAAAATTGCGACAACAGACCGACTGGCCGCGACATCCGAAACCACCGGGTGCAATCTTACAGCGACACGCTCTGCCCCTACATCGACGTCAAAATGATCTCGCTTCGCACGGGCGACAAGGCGGTGGACGATCGGATTACCAAGGCGATCGTAGATGAAATGGATGTGGAGCACGAGAACTATGCCACCGCCGAGGCCTACGTGGGCTCCATCAAGGATTCAAAACAATTTGGATACATGGGGTTCAATCATTCCTGTCGCCTCCTCTGCCATCAAGGGCACCTGCTGTGCATGAATATCTCGTCCATGGTGGAGGTAGGCAGCCGGTCGCGGCGCCTTCCCAGCCTCTTGCACCTCAATGTCGATCTTCGCACTGGCAAAAAAATCCGAATGGCTGACGTCTTCCTACCCGATTCGATCATCCCATTGCATGCGATCGGCGACAGGCTATTTTGGGAAACGGACGACGCATCCGATAGCCTCGATGTCAAACCTGGCCATCTGGAGTTGTTCGACAATTTCGGGATCACGCCCGGCGGACTCATTTTCACATATGGCGTCTTCGAGATCAGCCGATCCCCCCTTGATTTGCCGCAAGTCTTTATCCCTTACAAGGCCATTGATCACTTGATCAATTGGGATGGTATCATGGCAAATGTCAAGCGGCATTAGCCGGAATCTGCTTGAAATA
>JANMIM010001194.1:0-5026 GCA_031375795.1 Bacteroidota bacterium | reverse complement strand
GCCAATGCGACGGGCAACGATTGCTTCCAATTGACCCCTGCGCTCAACAACCGCTTCGGTGCAATCTGGTACCAGAACTTCCTGACGCTGAACAGCGACTTCAGCCTCGAGTTTGACATCAACCTGGGCTCCAACGATGCGAACGGCGCAGACGGCATGGCCTTTGTCCTGCAGCCTGTGAGCACCGGCCAAGGCAGCAACGGCGGTGGCATCGGCTACCAGGGCATCGCGCCCTCGCTGGACGTGGAGTTCGACACCTGGCAGAACACGCAGAACAGCGACCCGGCCGCCGACCACATCGGCATCAACGCCAACGGCAACACCAGCCACGCCACCGGCGCATTGGTGGCACCTGTGACGATGCCAAACATGGAGGACGGCCAGAACCACCGCGTGCGGATGGACTGGGACGCGAGCGCGACGACACTTGATGTGTACTATGACAACGTGCTGCGCACGAGCCTGGCCCAGGACGTCGCCAACACGCTCTTCGGCGGCAATGGCAGCGTGTACTGGGGCTGGACAGCCGCCACGGGTGGCTCGGTGAACGACCAGCGCGTGTGCATGGTGAACCTGAGCTTCACCGAGTCGCTGATCCTCTCGAGCACCAGCAGCTCGCAGCCATGTGGCGCAGGCGGCACGGTCGACGTGACCGTGAGCGGTGGCACATCGCCTTACACCTACAACTGGAGCAACGGCGCGACGACCCAGGACATCTCGGGCGTGCCAGCGGGCATCTATTGCGTGACGGTGGCCGACCAGTGCGGACAGACGGCAACGATCTGCGACACGGTCGCCAACACAGCCGACATTACCCCGCCCGTCATCACCTGCCCAGCCGACATCGTGGTGGGCACCGCCCCCGGCGCCTGCGATGCCCCAGTGAGCTACGCGGCAACGGCGACCGACAACTGTGCGCTGGCAGGAATCACCTACAGCCCAGCCAGCGGCGGCACATTTGCCTTGGGTGCGACGACGGTGACCGCCACGGCGACCGACGCAGTGGGCCTCACCGCGACATGTACCTTCACTGTCACGGTGAATGACAACACGGCACCGGTGATCAGCTGCCCAGCCAACTTGGTGGTGCCCGCCACGGGCTCCTGCAACGCGGTGGTGTCCTACACCGCCCATGCCAGCGACAACTGCACGCTGCAAGGCATCGGCTACAGCCCGGCCAGTGGCAGCACATTTGCCCTCGGAACCACGACGGTGACCGCCATGGCGACCGACGGGTCAGGCAACACCGCCACATGTACCTTCACCGTGACGGTGATCGACAATACGGCTCCTGTCGTCACCTGCCCCGCGAACATCGTTGTGAATGCAGCAGCGAATGCCTGCAATGCAGCGGTGACCTACAATGCAACGGCCAGCGACAACTGCGCAATGGGCGGCATCGCCTACAGCCCGGCCAGCGGCAGCACATTTGCACTCGGCACCACGACAGTGACGACGACCGCAACCGACGCGGCGGGCAACACCGCCACCTGCACCTTCACCGTGCAGGTGAGGGACCTGACCCCGCCGACCATCACCTGCCCAGCCAACATTGTGTCGACCGGCTGCAACAGCGGCGCGGTGACTTACGCCGCGACGGCCAGCGACAACTGTACATTGGCGGGGATCACCTACAGCCCGGCAAGTGGCAGCACCTTCCCGCTCGGGACGACAACGGTGACCGCGACGGCCACCGACGGATCGGGCAACACCAGCACCTGCACCTTCACCGTGACGGTGGCTTCGACCCCGATCACTTTGGCTGTGACGAGTACTGTGAATGCCTGCGGCTACAACGTGTCTAGCTGCTGCACGGCTGGTTCGGGCGGATCTGGCAGCGGATCTGGCAGCGACAGCGACGGCCGCGGCTCGGGTTCAGGTTCGGGTAGCACGGTCTTCGGGCACTCCAAGATGGCTGCCGGCGGGGATGGCTCGGTTGAATGCACCGACCGCAAATGCCCGAGATTCTCCACCGGCGGCCACGGACACCACGGCAGCAACGGCAGCATGGGTAACCACGGCAACCAGGGCTCCGGCGGGGCAGGCAACAACTGCGGCCGCGACGGCAGGGCCACGGCCACCGTCACCGGCGGCTGCGGGCCGTTCACCTACCTCTGGAGCAACGGTGCCACGACCGCCACGGTCACCGGCCTCACCCCCGGCACCTACACCGTGACCGTGACCGGCTCCAACGGCGCGACTGCCGTGCAGGCCATCACCCTGACCCAGGCCCCCTTGCTCACGCTCACGGCCATGGCCACCAACGTGACCTGCAACGGCGCCCACAACGGCACCGCCACGGCCACCGTCACGGGCGGCTGCGCACCGTATGCCTATCGATGGAATACCGGCGCGACTGCCCAGACGCTCACGGGCCTCGCCCCCGGCAGCTATTGCGTGACGATCACCGACGGTTACGGCTGCCGCCGCACCGCCTGCGCGACCGTGACCCAGCCCGCCAGGCTGGTGGCCGATGCGGGTTCGCACCGCGTCGTGTACCCGGCCTATGCGCCGCAGGCCTGCGCCACCCTCACGGGCAGCGCCCAGGGCGGCACCCCGGCCTACCAGTGGCGCTGGACCAACCGCCAGGGCCAGGTGCTCTCCAACGTGCAGAGCGTGAGCGTGTGCCCGACTTCGGTGACCGTGTATTACCTGCGTGTGACCGACGCACGCGGCTGCACCTCCACCGACTCGGTGGCCGTGTGCCCGCGCAACATCAGCTGCGGCAACAACATGGTGCAGATCTGCCATGTGACCCCCGGCAGGGGCGGCGCACGCCGCACCCAGTGCATACCGGTCTCGCAGGTGGCGGCACACCTGCAGCACGGCGACCAGCTCGGCACATGCGGCACGCAGGCCAACTGCACCTTCCCGGCCGTGCATGGCTCGGGCAGCGGCAGCGACGACCACAAGGGCGGCGCTCAGGCCGGCGGCGCGCAGGATGACCTGCAGCCCGAGCTGGCCATGCACGCATTCCCCAACCCGACCAACGGCGAGCTGACGGTGGACCTGGTCTGCCGCAACTGCACCGAAGACGGGCTCTACACCGTCAAGGTCACCGACCTCTACGGCCAGGTAATCCTGCTCAGCGACGTGCCGGTGATCGCAGGCGAGGGCACCATCAAGCTCGACCTGTCCAAGTATGCGGCCGGCGTGTACCTGATCCACGTGAACGACGGCGAGCGCAGGCTGGTCGAGCGGGTGGTGAGGCAGTGATGGTTAGAAGCTAGAAGTTGGGCCGCTCCTCTACCTTGGTGGGGGAGCGGCCTGCTTCATTTGTGGCGCGCGATATGCCTTGGTATTCGTGGAATACACGCATTTGTCTCATTCCCCATCCCCTGATTCGGCTCCAACTGTGTAATCCATGGGCTTGGATCAAATTGAAAATCATTGGCATTCGTAGTATCTTTAGTTGTCAATGCGATTTTGGACCTATGTGTAAGCGAACAATTGTCTTTTTTGGGGGGCTTTTATGCTTGGCGATGGGGCTGTCTGCCCAGAATTTGCTCACGGGCATGCGTCGAGCTGCCGAGGGGCAGGTGTTTGTCCTTGACAATGCGCAGGCTCGCCTCTTGGCTTCTGGTGAACGCAGTTATCCTGATGAAGCGTGGCTACAAGATCTTTTCACGAAATTTTCCAATCGCAAGTCAAGACCCGACAGCCTGCCGCCCGGGCAATATGTTTCGACCAGAATCGTCGAAAACTACCTGGAATGGACCTATCTGCAAGTGCCCAATTGCGATGTCTTTGCTGAAAATGACCAACAACACCTCCTGCTCAAGGTCGTGGATCTCGATGGCTTGATCGTGAGCGACGCAACTGTGAGGATTGGCGAAACTTTGCTCCCCTTTGATGTGCAGACGCAAGCCTATCGCAGCGCGGACAATTTCAAGGGTGGGTTGCTGGAGGTGGAGGTGAATGGCGTGATGCAATTTTTTCATTTGTCTCGGGCTGGCAAGGTATTTGAACGCGAGCCAGGGGACCGGAAAAAAGAGGTCTTGAAGAAGTGGCTGTATTGGACGCCGATGAATTGGGTGATCAAGCCCATCGTGCTCACGATGCGGTTGCCATACGACTTGGTTTATTCGGTGGTAAAACATCGGCTGTATGGCTGGCCGGGCCTGATCGGCTACCGCGTCATGCAGGTGGTGAATCTAGGAAAGAAGGTGATGGGCCGGGGCAATCCCGTGAGTTTCATGGTGAGCAACAAGCCGCGCTACCGGCCGGGCGACACCGTGAAGGTCAAGGCCTATGTCACGGAGCGCAACGGCGACCCGATCCGGGCGAAGCTAGGGCTGTACCTCAATGACAAGTCAGGTACCGAGCGGCTGGCGGTGCGCATGAAACGCATCCGTGGGGGATGCTACACGGGCGAGTTTGTGCTCACAGACAGCCTGAACCTGGCGCTGGACAGGGATGTGCCCTTGAGTTTGCGGAGGATGCATGGATTTAGAAAGACCTTGGACATCTCCACGCTCACAGTCAAGTATGAGGACTATGAGCTCAAGCAATTCAAGTTTGCGATGCGCGCCGAGACCGATGCGCATTGGTTGGGGAAGCCGGAGGTGCTGTATCTGGAGGCCAAGGACTTCAATGGCCTCACGGTCCCCGATGCGCGCGCCAGCATTGCCCTGATTTCCAAAAACATCGTCGAGTGGCAAAGTGACCGGTTCTTCATCCCCGACACGCTTTGGACCTGGTCGGGCAATCTGGATGCTGCGGGGGAAACGCGCATCGAGGTCCCAGAGGCCATCTTCAGGGCGGCAGCCTTCAAATATGAGGCCCAAGCCACCTGCTGGTCCAGCGACAATGAGCGCAAGACACAAACCCTCGAACTCAGCTACCTGCACGACCTGGGCCAACTACGTCTGAAGCAAGAAGGCCAGTGGTTGCAAGTCGATTATCTGTTTCATGGGGTCTCTGAGCCCAAGGCCGGTGAAATGGACATCTTCAGGATCGGTGAACCTTTAGAATCACGCAAGGTGCAGTTTCCCGCCAAAATTTTCCTGAGTCCGGCATGGACACG
>JANMIM010001038.1:0-5364 GCA_031375795.1 Bacteroidota bacterium | reverse complement strand
GTCGGCAACATCATCGACCGCGTGTTTTACGGTGTCTGGTTTGCGGGCATCAACGATTACGAGGGTGGCTTGCTCCATGGCCGTGTCGTGGACATGTTTTATGTGAACCTGGTGCATGGGAAGTTCCTTGGGTTGGAGCTGGACCTGCTGCCTGTGTTCAACGTCGCAGACGCCGCGATCGCCGTGGGCATCGTCGCGATCGTTTTTTTCCAGCGCAGTTTTTTTTCATTTGGCAAGACCGATACCGCCGAACCCGCATCCGACCAAGCCCCCGATTCGAGTGCCTTGGACATTTCCCCCTTGCTGGGTGCTGAGGACACAAGCTCCGAAAACCCGCGCTAATCCTCGGCAGGGCGGCAAAAAATCCCCGAATTCCCCAAAAAAAGCCATCCTCCAAGCGACATGTGAAAAATGTTCACTAACTTTCCAACCAATCTGTAAAGACCCTAAGATTGGCAATGGAAAACTGGCGCGAGTATAAGAAGGTATTGCTTCCCGACATCCCGAACCTCAACAGGATCGACGTTTACACACAACATGGCGGGTACGAAATGTTGCGTAAGGTGGTGACTTCACCCGATTGGGATCCCAAAAAGGTGATCGACGAGGTGAAGGCTGCCAACATCAGAGGCCGCGGTGGTGCAGGCTTCAATGCCGGCCTCAAATGGTCCTTCATGCCACCCAAAAAAGAGGGTGTGCCCCGCTACCTTGCCTGCAACGGCGACGAGTCGGAGCCTGGCACCATCAAGGATCGCCGCATCTACGAGTTCAATCCCCATCAATTCATCGAGGGTGCCATCATCGCGTGCTATGCGATGGAAATGGAGGCAGCCTATGTGTACATCAGGGGTGAATACATGGACTGGATCGACGTCATGCAACGTGCCGTCGACGAGGCCTACATGAAAGGCTTTGCAGGCAAGAACCTGTTTGGTACCAATTTCTCCTGTGAGGTGTTCATCCACACAGGCGCCGGTGCCTACATCTGCGGCGAGGAAACCTCCCTCATGGAGTCCATCGAGGGCAATCGTCCTTATCCGCGCTCCAAGCCACCGTTTCCCGCACAAAAAGGTCTCTGGGGCAAACCCACGACGATCAACAACATCGAGACCCTTGCCAATGTGCCCCTTGTGATCCGCAATGGTGCCGCTTGGTGGTCCTCGATCGGTGCACCGACACACCCTGGCCCCCTCCTCTACGGCATCTCGGGCCACGTCAATCGCCCCGGCGTCTATGAATTCCCATCGGGCATGAAACTCACCGACATGATCTACGAGGTCGGCGGTGGCGTGCGCAACGGGAAGCAGATCAAATGCGTCGTCCCAGGCGGCTCCTCTTGCCCCTTCCTCACCCGTGACGAAGTTATGAGTGGCCTCACGATGGACAGCGACTCGCTGCGCAGCGTGGGTTCCGTGCTCGGCACCGCGGGCATGTGTGTCCTCGATGAGGACACCGACATCGTGAAATTCACATACCGCGTGGCCAAATTCTATGACCACGAGTCCTGCGGTCAGTGTACACCCTGCCGCGAAGGAACGGGTTGGTTTGTAAAGACCCTCCGCAAGTTTGTGGACCGCACAGCGAGCACCCGCGACATCGAGGTGCTGCTCAACCTCTGCGACACCATGGAAGGCCGCACCGTCTGCGCCCTCGCCGACGCCACTGCCTGGCCGGTACGCTCTGCCCTCAAGAAATTCCGTGCCGACTTCGAGGCCCGCGTGACCGAGAAGGCTGTATTTGCTGTATCCTGATTTGATGCATTTGACAACCCCCTTTTGAAATAAATGGCATCTAATTATTCCTATCTGAGCAATGCCGACCCCGGCTACATCGATCAGGTCTATCAGCAATACCTGAGCGACCCTGAGAGCGTGGACTTCGGGTGGCGCAAGTTCTTCGAGGGCTTTGACTTTGCCCGCACCCAGTACGGGGACAACCCGGTGGCCTCGGGCGACATCAAGGAAATATTTGTGCTCAATCTGATCAATGCCTACCGTTCGCGTGGGCATTTGTTTACCAAGAGCAACCCCGTGCGTGAGCGCCGGCAGTACCAGCCGACCCTCGCGCTGGACAACTTCAGCCTGAGCGATGCCGACCTGGACACTGTGTTTCAGGCGGGTGTCGAGGTGAATCTGGGCCCGGCGAAGCTGCGTGACATCGTCGCGATGCTGGAGACGACCTATTGCCACCACATCGGCGCCGAGTACATGTTCATCCGCGAGCCACACATCGTGGAGTGGTTGCGCAACAAGATGGAGGCGCCCCGCAACACGCCCTCCTTCTCGGGCGAGCAAAAGAAACGCATTCTCTTCAAGCTCAACGAGGCAGTCGTCTTTGAAGACTTCCTCGCCAAGAAATACGTCGGCGAGAAGCGCTTCTCGATCGAGGGTGCCGAGACGGTGATCCCGGCGATCGACGAGGTGATCGAGGCCGGCTCCGAACTCGGCGTGCAGGAGTACGTCGTCGGCATGGCTCACCGCGGTCGTCTCAATGTGCTCGTCAATATCCTGCGCAAGCCGCACTCCGAGATCTTCACCGAATTCGAAGGCTATTACCAGGAGATCGACGACTTCGCGGGCGACGTGAAATACCACCACGGCTACTCCTGCGACATCGTTTCACGTGCCGGCACGACCGTACACCTGAGCCTCTGCGCCAATCCTTCGCACCTCGAAGCCGTGGGCCCGGTGGCCCAAGGCAAGGCCCGCGCCAAGCTCGACCAGAAATATGGCGGCAATCGCAAGTCGATCGTCCCGATCCTCATCCATGGTGACGCTGCCGTCGCAGCACAAGGCATCGTGTACGAGCAGATCCAGATGAGCGAACTCGAAGGCTACCAAGCCGGCGGTTCGATCCACATGGTCATCAACAACCAGGTCGGCTTCACCACCAACTATACAGATGCCCGCACGAGCACCTACTGCACCGACGTGGCCAAAGTCACCAATTCCCCCGTCTTCCATGTGAATGGCGACGACGTGGAGGCAGTGGTCTTTGCTTGCAAATTGGCGATGGAGTTCAGACAGGAATTTCACCGCGATGTCTTCATCGACCTGCTGTGCTACCGCCGCCATGGCCACAACGAAGGCGATGAGCCCCGCTTCACCCAACCGACCTTGTACAAGGCCATCGCCGCCCACCGCAATCCGCGCGACCTCTATTACGAGCAGTTGCTCGGGCAGGGTGTGGTGACCGTAGGCTACGACAAGGAATTGGACAAGGCATTCCGCGACTCCCTGCAAAGTCAGCTCAATGAGGTCAAGCAAAATGGCCAGGCCGTGAAATACAGCTTCGGTGAATCCGTCTGGAAAGGCATTCGCCGCGAGCAGGAATCGGACTGGACCAAATCGCCTGACACGGGCTACAAGATCGATGCCCTCAAGAAATTGGCCGAGAAGATGATCGAATTGCCCAAGGGCAAGGCTTTCTTTGACAAGGTGGTCAAGATTTTTGAACAGCGCGGTGAGCAGATCAAAAATGACCGCCTCGATTGGTCCATGGGCGAATTGCTCGCCTACGCCACCTTGATGCAAGAAGGCTACGGCGTGCGCGTCTCGGGCCAAGACGTGGAGCGCGGCACATTTGCCCACCGCCATGCTGTCTTGAAGATCGACTTGACCGAGGAGGAATATGTGCCGCTGAACAATCTCGGCGCAGAGCAGAAGCTCAGCATCTACAACTCCCTGCTGAGCGAATATGCCGTTCTGGGCTTCGAATACGGCTTCTCCCTGAGCTCCCCCAATTCGCTCACGATTTGGGAGGCACAGTTCGGCGACTTCGGCAACGGCGCCCAGATCATGATCGACCAATTCATTTCCTGCTCAGAGCAGAAATGGATGCGCCTGAGTGGTCTCACGATGTTGCTGCCCCACGGCTATGAAGGCCAAGGCCCTGAGCACTCCTCGGCACGCATCGAGCGATTCTTGGAAATGTGCAGCAGCAACAACTGGCAGATCGTGCAGCCGACCACGCCCGCACAAATCTTCCACCTGCTGCGCCGCCAATTGCATCGCGAGTTCCGGGTGCCTCTCATCGTCTTCACTCCCAAGGGCTTGTTGCGTCTGCCAGAGGCGACGAGCACCATGGCCGAATTGGCAAAGGGCAGATTCCAGGAACTCATCGACGACCCGGCTGCCAAGGCAGCCAGCGTGGAGCGGGTATTGCTGGTCTCGGGAAAGCTCTATTACGACCTGCTCAAGCGCCAGAAGGACGACGGTCGCAGCGACATCGCCATCGTGCGCCTCGAGCAAATCTACCCCTTGCCCATCTCCCAACTGGAGGCGCTGAAAGCCAAGTACAAGAACGCCAAGCAATGGTGCTGGGTGCAGGACGAGCCCGAGAACATGGGGCCATGGTCTTTCTTGCTGCGCAAGGTGCGCTTCCTGCCACTGGAAGTCATCGCCAGGCCAGAGAGCGCAAGCCCTGCCACCGGCTACAAAAAAGTGCACCAAAAGGAGCACGCACACAATATGGAGCGCGCCTTCGCGCCGACGGGCAGCAGCCCAAAATCGAAGGAAAAACCCAAGAAAGAACTTTCGAAAGCATAAAATCGCATGATTCTTGAAGTGAAAGCCCCAGCCCCTGGCGAATCGGTCACCGAGGTCGAGCTGGGTGCATGGCTGGTCAAAACAGGTGACATCGTCACCATGGACCAGGAATTGGTCGAGATCAATTCAGACAAGGCCACCCTCACCGTGAATGCCGAGGGGGAAGGCAAAGTCGAAATCCTGAAAAAGGAAGGCGATGTGGTGCGTGTCGGCGATGTGATCGCCAAGATCGACACATCCGCTGCAGGTGCCGCCAAGACGGCTGCTCCGGCTGTCGAGACCAAGCAGGTCGAGGTGGCAGCCAAGGTCGAGGCCACGGCTGAGACGACCTACGCAAAAGGCGTCGCGTCGGTCTCTGCTGAAAAAATGATGAAGGACCAAGGCGTCGCCAAGGAATCGGTGGTGGGCACGGGCCGCGACGGCCGCGTGACCAAGGCCGATGTGGTCGAGGCTGTGAAAGGCGGAGGCAACGGGGCAACGCAGACACCCGCCACGCCTGCCGTGAAGGATGCGCCGGCAGTGGCACCCGCCAAGTTGTCTGGCGACCGCTCCAGCGAACACAAGAAGATGACGGTCTTGCGCCGCAAGATCGCCGAGCGCCTCGTCGGCGCCAAAAACGATACCGCCATGCTCACCACCTTCAATGAGGTGGACATGCAGGCGATCAAGGATTTGCGCACGCAGTACAAAGACAAATTCAAGGAAGTGCATGGCGTAGGCCTCGGCTTCATGGGCTTTTTCGTGCGTGCCTGCTGCGAGGCCATGAAATTCGTCCCGAACATCAATTCGCAGATCGACGGCGACGACATGGTGAGCT
>JANMIM010001077.1:0-5132 GCA_031375795.1 Bacteroidota bacterium | reverse complement strand
GATTTCATTTGACCTACACCATGCAGCCGCCTTGCCCAGGGGGCTGATCTTTGAGGTGCCGTCGCTCGCCGCCGAAGCGGCGACGACTTCCCGAATCCTGGAAATCCTGACGCATTTTCCAGACGCGCTGATCTTGATGGGCGCCGCAGCCTTGGAGTCGGGCATCTTGGAGAGGATCAACAATGGCCACGCCCAATTGATCGATCGCTTGATTTTGCGCTACGACGACCCTAATCCGATCTATGTCTGGTTGAGAAGCAAGGGAATGCAACCGTTCGGATTTGCCTTGGGTTCCTTTGCCACAGATGCGAGCGGCATCGTGGACTACGACGCATGCGACCAATTTGTCGAAAAGGTCGAGGAATTGCTCGCCGTCCAGTGAACGCAGATCGCAAGTCCACCTGGACAGCCCCGGTCAGGCGACCCCGTCGTACTTGTATTTTTGGGCCATTCCTTCAAACCCGTTCAACATTTGGTTGGCGTTGATCGACATTGCTTGGAGCATGCCCAGGTCGGCATAGCTGTACCAGTTGCGATGGCTCACGATCATGTGGTCGATCAATGTGATGCCGACGACTCTGGAGATGGCAACCAAGTGCTGCGTAAGTTCATCGTCTGCCCTCGAGGGGCGCACACTCCCGGCGGGATGGTTGTGGGCTACGATCACGGCGGAGGCGTTGTGGCTTATCGCCTGCTGGAACACGTAGCAACCGTCTACAGCCACATGTGAGAGCCCACCTTTGAACAGCTCTTTTTCACCGACCACTTGGTTTTGCCTGTCCAAGAAGATGACATAAAAGACCTCGTAGTTGAGCTCGCCGATTTTCGGAATCAAGTACCTTGACAGTGCACCAGAGCCGTCAAGGCGCCGGGGCTGATGTTCGGCAGCCATTTTGCGCCGCGCCAGCTCAAAGGCGGACATGATCGTTGCAGCCTTGGCTATCCCGACTCCCCTTACGCGTACCAGGTCTGCCATCGTGGCACGCGACAAATTGTGCAGTCCCCCAAACTGGTCGATGAGCAGGCGCGCCAAATCGATCGCCGACAATTCTCGCGTACCCGACGCGAGCAAAGTCGCCACCAACTCCACATCGGTAAGGGCCGACAATCCCCTTTGGGACATCTTTTCTCTCGGCCTGTCCTCCGCCGCCCACTCATTGATCGGCTTTTGCAATGTCAATGTATTCATTGTTTCCATCTTGGAAGATTTGCTTCCGATGCAAAATTGGTCGGCGTTCAGCGATCCTTCAAGGAAAAAACCACCAAAAGGTAACTGCGGAGAGGGCTGGAATTTGTGCAAAAATGCCCTCTGGTGGCCCCTGGAAGGTGCATTATGGAAACACAGGCGCACCTGCATTCCGGCAAAAATTTGCGCGAACAAATGAAACCAAGGGGGTGCGTGAATTGCTTGTAGCTTTCGAGACCGGGTCAGGCAGAAAGCAAAAAGGTGACCGCCCGAGAATTCGGCACCACGGTAAGTTATGGCACATGCCGAAATCCCAGGCGGTCGAAAAAACCTAGCGCGATGCTAGGAAAAAAAATATTTTGGCTTTCCTAGATTAGGAAAGAGCGTTGACAAACTTGGTGAGGTGACCCTTGAGGCGACCTGCTTTGTTTTTGTGATAGAGGCTCACTTTCACGCAGCGGTCGATCAGCGACACCGTGCCGGGGAGGAGCTTTTCTGCCTCTGCTTTCACAGTTTGGCTGCGAAGCTTCTTGATCGCCGAGCGTGTGGTGGACATCCTGTAACGATTGCGCAACCTACGCACTGCGTTTTGGCGAATTCTCTTCTTGGCACCGGGGTTATTAGCCATAACAATATTACTTTATCTACTGCCTTAATTTTAGGACTGCAAATATAGGAACGAGCCAGCGAAACGCAAAATTATTACTGGATTCTTTGTAAGAAAATGTGTCAAATTTTTTAACTGCTGCCCAATATGCTCAAAATCAGATACTTTTCAACATGTCGTGGATCACTTGGTCCATCGTAATCGCAGGGCTAGGAGCGACGAGAACTGCATTTCCCGCATTGTCCCCTCATGAAACTGCCTATCGTCCAGCTGCGGAGGGCTGTTTTGGACACCGCGCTTGCCGCTTTGTTTCATGTATATATCATGAAGGAGCCGAGGGCAGATTGGTCAGGGTCGGCATCGCCAACGCAGGGTTCCTGACACGCCCGGTTTGATGTGTGCCATCGTGGCAATGCAAGACCTGATGAATTGCTTTGTCGCCTACAGGGGAAGATCTTGCGCGGGTCGAGGCTGGCATCGCTCACTGCGCCGAAGAGGTTGCGCGGGCTGGCACCAACTCGAAGTCAAATCGATGACGCTCCGCTAGCCGCGGTTGAGTTGGAACCTGTCTCCCAGGTAGACTTTGCGCACCATCGGGTCGGCGGCAAGGTCCTCGGCTGTGCCCGACTTGAAGATCTTGCCCTCCACGAGCAGGTAGGCGCGATCGACGATGTCGAGCGTCTCGTGCACGTTGTGGTCGGTGATGAGCACGCCGATGTTTTTGGTCTGCAGGTTGCGCACGATGCCTTGGATTTCCTCGACTGCGATCGGGTCCACGCCTGCAAAGGGCTCGTCGAGCAAGATGAACTTAGGGTCTGTCGCCAATGCCCGTGCAATCTCGGTGCGTCGACGCTCGCCGCCCGAGAGCAGGTTTCCTTGGTTTTTGCGAACGTGCATCAGCGAAAACTCTGCAAGCAGCATGTCGGTCTTCATGCGACGCTCCTTGCTCGAGAGCTTGCTGGTCATCTCCAAGATGGCCATGATGTTGTCTTCGACGCTCAGCTTGCGAAACACCGAGGCCTCTTGGGCGAGGTAGCCGATGCCCATTTGCCCGCGGCGGTACATGGGCTGCTTGGTGATCTCCTTGTCGTCGAGCCACACCTTTCCCGAGTTGGGCCTGATCAATCCCACGACCATGTAAAAGGTCGTGGTCTTGCCGGCTCCGTTTGGACCGAGCAAGCCTACAATCTCTCCTTGGGCCACCTGCAAGCTCACGTCGTTCACGACGGTGCGCTCTTTGTAGGTCTTGATGAGGTTTTCTGCGCGAAGCACCATAAGTTTTGAAGTATGCCTCAAATATACAAAAACTACGCCATTTGCCTTTGCGTGCAAAACCGATGGGGCCTGTAAAAGACAATCCTCCGAAAATTGCCTTTTCGGAGGATTGAAAGCACCCGTTTTTGAGCGGGGCGATTTTGGTTCTTAAAATACCATTCCTTAGTTCAAGACCAATTTCTTGGTCGTCGAGCCTTGGGAGGTGGTCATGCGCACCAGGTAGATGCCCGATGCCAAGCCGCCACCCAAGTCATAGCCGTGTGCGCCAGCAGATTGGTTTTCGTCGACCACCAATCTTACGCGACCACCTACGATGTTCAGCACCTCGATTTGCACGTCGGTGTTGGCGTCGAGGGTGTAGCTGAGCTTGGTCTCGCCTTGGCTGGGGTTGGGGTAAATGTCAAATGCTGTTCCCGTTTCAGGCGTCACGGCGGTCGCATTGGGGTCGGCCCACCAGATTTCCTTGGTCGTCGTGGGGTTGCCGTTGTTCAAGATCACCTGCTGGTGATGGATGATGAGAACTGGTGTGGTTTGGGTGGATGCATACCACTCGTAGCGCCTCACGAATACGTCCACAAATGCTGCGCCGGTCCAGGAAGAGTCGCGGTGGATCGCCAAGTACTCCACACGCTTCACGGAAGGGTAGGTCGCAAAGGGCGTCACCAGGGTGCCTGTGCCATCAAACGTCGTCTGGGTCCAACCCAAGCGGCCGACAGAGGAGAAGATGCCGTCTGGATAGAGGCCCACAACGGAGTCGACATTGGGCACACCAAAGGATTGCGGGTAGCGGAACCAAGCCGCACCGTCGGTGTAACTCACAATGGTATTGGCCGACGACTTCTCGCCGATCATGTACAAGGAGTCGGGAGAGGATATGTAAAAGCCATAACTACCATTGAATGGATTGAAGGCGAGGTTTGCGGTCGGAAATTGGGCGCCTAGCGGGTGCGTGTTGGCTGCGATGTAGGAATTGATGCCGGCAGCTGGTGACGGCACCAAGGTGCTGTAATTCCAGGCTTGTCCCGAGCCAGATGGGCCGTCTTGTACGCCGGTGGTATCGGCGCGGCGATAGTTTTGGGAATCTCCGACATTGGCCATGTCTGTCCTCACCAATTGTTGGGCTTGGACTCCTAGGCCTAAGCAGGCAAAAGCGAATAGTGTAAGGGTCTTTCTCATTCCTAATTATTAAGTATAAATCGTCGATAGGGTCAAATTACGGGATTTCTACCCACTTGACAAATGGATATGCTGCAGAGGCTTTGGAATTTGTGCAAAAAATTACGCGCCTACCGTGCAATCACGAACTTGGACACCATCCTGCTCTCGGCAGAATGCAGTTCATACAGGTAGATGCCGGGTGCCAAGTTGCTCCCATCAAAGTCGAAGGCATGCGCTCCAGTGCCCAGGCGCTGCGAGGCAAACACGGTGGCGATTTTGTGCCCCAGCAAATCCATCACGTCCAGGCTCAATGTAGTGGGTTGCTCTACCTCGATGGCAAAGGTCAATGCACCGCTGGAGGGATTGGGGAAACTATTGATCGAAACATTGTGGCTCAACAGGTTGGCCTCATTTGCCTCGACAAATACGCCGTTCTTGGAATAGAGCATCGCGACACCTGTGTTTTGGATCTGATTCTTTTTCCCCATGATAAAGAGGTCACCGCCGATTACCCTAAACTGAAAGGAATTGGCAATCCTGCCGGTAGCGTTCACGGCCACCTCCCGCCATATCGGCCCATCACGGTGCATCAATTTCACCTTCTCAAAGTTGGAGTAATAATTGTAGGCAACCCAGACCTTGCCAAAGTCGTCGAGTTGCAATTGAATGGGGCGACCGATGTTGGAGATGGTCTGCGAATCCACCGGGGTATGGGTCCAATTGCCAGAGATATCCAGCTCAGACAATATCACGGCGTCTTCCTGCTCGTCGAGGTAGGCGATCTTGGGCAGGCCCGCAGCGTCCAAAACCATGGAGCTAAACTTGCCCCTTGCGGAACTGCTTCCTCCATTCACCGAATCGAGGACCCATGCGTTTGTACCCACATCACGATAGGCATAGTAGAGG
>JANMIM010001064.1:0-11004 GCA_031375795.1 Bacteroidota bacterium | reverse complement strand
GATTGGGAATGAGAGTATTAATATGACTGCCCAAATTCCGAAATGAAATTGGGGGTAGGAATCGAACAAAGGTAGCACTGCATTATTCCACGATTCTCGCAAGGATGAAGGATTTGTCACTTCCGGAAAAATGTGGTAATGACGGCAAATTTGACCGAATCCGAACAATATAGAAAAAAGAACTGGAAGACCTCTTGCTGGAGTTTCCAACGGAATTGTAGGGGCTATTGCGCCCATTTCTTTTGGAATAACTGTCTGCATAAGGACTTTATTGATTATGATAAAGACGGCAAAAATCGGAGAAACAATCGCAAAGAGGATCGAAGCTACGATTATTCCTGTTTTGTCGAATAGTGTAATTTTGTGGCATGTTCGGACAAATGACAATGCATCCGACATCGCTAAAGAAAATGCAACCTCGTTTCTTGTCTTGATGGCATCAATCGTGCTCATTCGATGGTAATGAAAAATAAGCTTGTACTCCAACTCCTTGGGAATTTTGGACAAAGATCGGCATGCTTTGATGCACGTACTTCGAATCCACGGGTCATTAATGGAAAACGCCATCAGCATTGCTTTGTCGCGTTCTTCCGCCTTTAAAAGGCCGATCATTTCAACTGACAACTTCACCAAAAGAAAATCCATTTCTTCTGGTTCGACATCAAGGGAGGAAATGACAAATTTTGACAAGCGATCATTGAAGGACTCCAGACAACGATGTCTCGTACTAAATGCATCCCGGAGGAATCGCATACAATGAACTGATCGTATATATTGCGGGTTTGGTGGTGTCCTTTCAAAATCAGCCAATTTTTTAATTTCCTTCCAGCAGTATTTCGCGATTTTGATAGCATCATCTTCCTCAGCGACTTCGCAGTATAATACAAGTGCGTCTCGATATTTTGAGTCTGCCGGGATTGACTCATAATTTACCAGTTTAGGATGGAGGACAAGGTTTTGGATCACGAAATATTCATTGAATCTTCTATGGACGAAGCTAAATCTCGCAGATAGCCCGTTTCCAATTCTTCCGATTCTGCAGTATACAAGTATGTCCACAATTTCTCTAATACGAAGTAGTGGTAGATGCGTCTGCAATTCCTCTACAGTTGCCTCGAGTCCACGCTGCGGCTTTCCAAAAATATAATTTGCAATCTCAACCGCTCCATTGAAGATTTCCTCCTTTGAAATGCGTTTTGCAAGCAACACTTTCGAAGCAGATTCAATGCGTCGTTTGATGTAGCTGTCATACAACTGTGCCTTGTTGACCGGAAGTTCTCTTTCTTCCTTCACGAAGCTGTAGATGAGCCCTGCCGTAAATGGATTGGAGGCAATTGGAATCAAATCTTGTCTTTCTTTGAACAACTTGTCAATCAATAGATTCTCGAAGTTGATGTATTTTCTTAAAGCCAATGAAACCTTGTATTCAGAAAATGGGCGGATTTCAATCACGGAGTCACTTTGGAATCTTTGAGTCGGTTTTCGGTAAAACCGTGAGGAAAGTATTCCTCTTGATTCATTCGCACCGCCAAGAAAATTAAAAATTACAGTTGATAATTGGTCAATTAGCCAAGATGCCTCATTTTCTTCATCAAGCACTGCTGGGATTTCATCAAAAGAATCTAAGACCCAAAATAATTGACCATTCTCAAACAATTTTTTGAAGTATGATTCAATAAAGTCATCGGCGAAAGTATCTTTTCCTTTCAAGGAGTTTAGTACAAAATCATAGAATTGTTGATAGGTTGGTGGATTTTCTTTGGACCATTTGCTTTCCGTTTGCCATTCTTTGAGGTTGATGTAAACTGGAATTCGAAGTGCTTTTGGAACTTCCTTCAAGAGATCGCGACATAATTTTCGAAGCGCCACGCTTTTGCCGGACCCTGGATCACCGAGTACTAAGAAGACTTTGCTTCTCTTATCCTTTCTTATTGCTGAATGTAAATCTGTAATACGTCGAAGTTTCTTGTCACCAGATTGCACCTCCACTTCAGCATCGAGAGGAGTGAAATGCGCCTCACTCCAATTGGTTTCCATATTTAGTTGGTTGAGTTGGTTATCCAAATAGTTCACAAAACTTCTTAATTCGGCATCAAAAGAACGCTTAGGGAAAAGTTCTTCAAAGGAGCTTCCAGATATTCCCATTACGGTATTGTCTCGCACTGCGATATTGTAGACAACCAAAATCACGAGTGCAGCAAAAGCACTCGTGATAATGACAATACCATATGGAGGCAATTGCACTATGGCGTCGATGTCACTCGGTTTTGCCATTTTTTTTAGTAGGGACAAACCAACATCTGTTGTTAGCCCAATGAGAATACCTGTCGCAATGGTCGATAACGTTGTGACAATCACAGTTGAAATAGCCCTGATACGGTCTTTTCCCTTATTTCGAGGAATGAAAAGGATGAATATGAACCAAAGTACTCCGAAAATAATCGTCGACGAAAGGATTGATTGGAAAATGCTAAGAATCGAGGTAAGGCCCAAGCATGCACCTATGGCTATCACAAGCGAAATGAAGAATCCTGTCCTCGGGGAAGTGTGAATTTTGGGCATCTTGAATAGATATATTCCACGATCTTACGAATCTTTTGACATTTTGGCAAATGTGTTTGGACAGCTGCCAGCTTTCTGAACGGCAAATTGAGTTTGCAAAATGCTACAATTGATGCTATCCGAATTTGTCAGAGTATTCAGGGTCAGAATTGGCAGCCTTCTCCGCCGCCCTTTTTGCAGCAGCCTTCTCCCTGCGTTTCTTCAATTTCGTAATGCGCAGTTTTTCTTGGACGATGAATGCTGATAGGGATTTCAGTTCATCTGGTGTCGGTTCCCAAGGTTCAACCGTAAAATCTACCCCTTTAGGTTCTCTAATAATACCCATTGAGCTTAGATCATTTTTCTCGGCGACATGACTCAAAAATAAGGATTCCGGAGCAGAATTGAAAGCTGCCACGTGACCTTCGAATAGGATTTTCTTGCCCACCTCAATCACACATCACCCCAAGCTCCAACCCATCCGGCCAAACCAAATATTCCATTTTCCCATCCACGAGACTGTAGCGATGGTATTTGGAACCACTCAAATTGGGGGCATCTGCCGTCGGAAATTCAAAATCCTCAAGCTCCGTGTGGATCAGGATGTCCATGTTCATGTCGCGGTCGCAATCCATGATCCAGCAATTGGTGACGGATTTCATCGCGCCCATCAAATAGGTATAGGACGCGACTTCTACGCCCAGAATGGTTTCCTTGCGCGATTTGTCGACGACGTAGAGGAAAATTTCGTTTCGCGCTTGCTCGGCGACGAGGTAGCCACGGTACCGGCCTGCCATGTCGATCTTGAAGAAACCGATGCAATGAAAATGTTTGTTGCGTTCGGCGGCAGGCAAAAAGGAGAATTGCGTGCCTACCTTGCAGGCGGGCCACACCATCTTGCTCATGCACAGGTGCAATTGGGAGAATGCAAGGAGTGGGAAATAAGATTCGTATGCCTGCGATGGCGCCTGTGCGCGACCGTCTTGAGCACTCAAGATGAGCACAAACCATACGAGGAAATAGGAGAGGAGCCGTTTCATGCCTTCAATCCTCGGCTTGCCTCACAGTCGCGCATCGATCATGCGCAACTCGAGCCCGAGTACCGTAAAGATACATGAAAACACGGCGCCAAATTCCTGTCCGGCCACAAAGCGCTTGGTGGCCTCCTTGGCCAATGAAAACTCCCTGACCGCCGTCTCGCGCTTGAGCCGCAGGTTGCGCGCCCGCAACAGCTCCAAGCTTTCGGGGCTGTCGTAGGCCGGCCCAAAAAGCAGCCGCAAATGCTCCTTGCAGCGTACTTGGATGGCTGCCTGCATCATTTCGCTTTGCTTGTCCAACGGCATTTCCATCGGGTACACGAGGATGCCCGGCTGCCGTTGGGCATTCATTTCCTCCCACCACGCGGTCAGTTCACGCATGCTGTTTTCGCTGTCGAGGTCCACCTCGCGCATCACGGGAGGCACGAAGGGCTCGCCCAGCGCACCGCAAATCTGCAACAAGACCTGCTGCTGCACCAATTGCGATTTGTCGATCAACATTTGCCCTTCCAAGGCCACCGTTTGCAAGGGATGCCAAGTGACCGTCGCTGAGGCGGCTGATTGCCGGTAGGTGGATTGGAATTCCTGGATCATCCTTTGCCCAGTGGCGACGCGCTGCAGGCTTGCGGCGACGGGGAGGCCACGTTGCTGCGCGGCCGCAAGCCGTGCCGAGGCCAGTTGCAGGCCATGGTTGGCAGCCGAGGACACCTCGGCGTAGAGCTCAGGGATGAATGCCGGGGCCTTGGCGGACAATGGCGCTGCCACGGCCTCCAGGCACAGCCAGTCGCTGTGCAGGTGTGACCACAGGTCGGCAGCCTCCAAGCGGTCGGCCATCGATTGCAGGAACTGCTGCTCGGTGGCCTTGTCAGCAAAGTAGGGCCGCGCGCTGCGGGTGTACACGCAGCCGATGCCTTGGCCCTTGAGGCCAAATCGCCGTCCGGCTGCCGCGGCGTCGCGGCAGAGCACGATCACGACCTTGGTGCCGCCGACCAGCGGGCGCGCGGCGAGCAGTGACAGGCCTTTTTTGCGGTAGTAGTCGAGCGCTTGGGCCGGATGCTCCAACAGGCCCGGCAGGGAGCTCGTGGTAGGCGGGCTCATCGACGGAGGAGCATAGATGAGCCAGCGCAGGTGCACACTCCCCACGGCCATCTGTGTCGCCAACGTCCAGTAGGATCCATCGTCCAGGTTCAAATTGTAGCCGTCGCTCGTACTTACCAGCATCTTGGGACTCGTCCAATTGGTGTCGATGCTGTGATCGGCCCATTCGCTCGACTTCTTGTCCTTGGTCCAGTGCATCGGCCGCATGGGCTCGCTCCAGATTTGTCTTGCGGCAACGGCGACGGTCGTGCGCTCGGGATACCGCAGCGCCGTCAGTTCGCCCCCAAAAACACAGCCGGTGTCGATGTTCACGGTATTGTTTTGCCAGAGCGGCTCGGGTATCGGGGTGTGGCCATAGACGACGAGCGCTTTGCCGCCGTAGTCGCCAGCCCAGTTTTGCCGCACCGGCAATCCAAATTCGTCTGATTCACCCGTGGTCTCGCCATAGAGGCAAAACGAATGGATCTCCGCGCTGCTGCGGCCATGCATCGGGGCCTTGATCCCTGCGTGGGCTACGACGAGATTGCCCCCGTCAAATTCCAAATGGCTGCTCATGCCCTGCACGAATTGCTGGATTTCCTCCAAGAACTCCGAGGATGCACCCTCCAATTGGGCCATGGTCTTTTCGAGGCCGTGGCGCAATTGCACCGGGTTGCCATTGAGCTTGCGCAGCAGCTTGTCGTCGTGGTTGCCGGGCACGCAATAGGCGGCGCCTTGGGACACCGCATCCATCACCAACCGCAAGACGCCAGGCGAGTCGGGGCCACGGTCGCAGAGGTCACCGACAAAGATGAGTCTGCGGCCCTTGGGATGGTGAATGCCGATGCGCGGCTGATCGCGGTGTGCATGCGTCACCACATAACCGAGCTGCTCCAGGAGGATGAGCAATTCCTCGCGACAGCCGTGCACGTCGCCGATGATGTCAAAGGGGCCTGCCACGTCCCGCATATCACTCGCGGCCTTGAAGCGGCGCAATACGATGGGAGCGGTATCTGGTGCGATGCGGTACACGGTTTTGATGCCTTCCTCCTTGATCACGCCGATGGTCTGCTCCATCACGTGGAGCTGCTGCCGGATGTCTGCCTTGCTCAAACCCTTGCCGCGGTCCATGTTGCGTTCGGCACAGGTATCCAGCGGCGTTTCAAACACCAAGGCTGCCAGCTTCACATGGTACTTCCGGGCCAGGCGGCGCAACTCCGCACGGTCCTTCTGGCTGAGCAGTGTGGCATCGACCACGCAAGACTTGCGGTACTGGAGGCGGATCTCGATGGTCTTGTACATGAGTTCCAGCGTCGCCGCATGCAATCCCTCGTCGCTGCCCTCGTAGCCGGTCAGCTGAGAAAAGTGGTCTTGGGAGATGATTTCGGCGGCGGGAAAATGCTGGTGGGCAAAATGGCTCTTGCCGGAGCCCGAAGGTCCGATCAAGGCAACGATGACCAATTCAGGAAGCTTGATTTCCATGGGTTCAATGGGTTTCTGTGGCATCAAAGATGGCGACCTGGACACCTTGGAACTCCTCGGGAGTCGTAGCCACCTGCACCGAATAAGAAAAGACCTTGCCCAGCTGCGACGCCCAATTTTCCAAGGCGCCATGCTCGCTGCCGATCCAGACGATGCGACTGGGCTTCAAGAAACTAAACACCATGCTGGCGACCGCATCCCAATGCCATTCGGGGAGGGTGTTTTGCACGTTTTGGACGATGACAAGGTCATTGCCTAGGAAGAATGTATTTTTCACAAGGGGCGACGAGTGGACCACAGCCATTTTTCGTTTGAATTCCACTGCGATGGGCGATGAATTGACGTGATGGGCGATGCGTTGCAGCGGCGCGACGTCCAAGTGGGTGATCACGACCTTGGCGACGTCGGGCTCAGCGGCCAGCAACAACGGCGATTCGGCATCCTCTGCCATGAGATAGAGGGCCTTCTGAAAGCGCGCATCGACGAGCCACTGCTGGCAGTGCTGTGCTAGCGCCAGTGCCTTGGCGGCATCATGGGTGCGTGGGGGGAGCAGGGGCGTATCTGCCTGCTCGTCTTCCTCAAAAAGCTGGCCCATTTTCGTCCGATGCTGGACCGCAGGATAAGTTTCGATGGCCCGCTGGATGGCGGTTTGGTGAGGATGGCCTTTCAGGATTTCATGGGCCGATTGCAGGATGGGTTGGGTTTCTGGCTCGCCGATCCAATTCAAATGATCGCGGTCGAGCGCACAGAGCATGACTTGCAATTGCTGCAAGGCCATGGCGATGGTTTGCGAGCCGCGGAGCCTCAGGTCCACGCAGCGGCTATTGCCCCATTCGGGAAACTGCTCATCGCGCAGACGCTGATCGACCTTCAATTGCCATCCCAAAGGCCGCCACCAAGCCTGCAATCCCGAAGGATCCAATTCTGTCTCCACCGCTGCGACCAAGATCTCCATGTCAAATTTGGTCTTGTCAGCCGCTGCAATCGCCTTTTCAAATGCCTTGCCGATCGCTAGGGAAATGAATGCACTGGAGGTGTAAGCCCGTGCGTGTACGTGCTTGCGCAAGGGATGTCCCGCACCCGTGAAGCTTACCTCCTGCTCCAGGCGGTCGGCGGCAACCTCCAGCAGGAGGCAGGCCTCCGCAACCTCGGCCTCCAAGACAGAGAAAAATGCGATGGCCCTACCGAATGCATATTCCGAGCTGTGCACGGCATCTGGCGCGAGTTGCAATTGGCCGGGCAGCAGCTTGGCGTTGGGGCCCTTGAGTGTGATGCTGATCAACATGGATGAGCGATAAAAGCGTTTGGTTTTTGGCGGAATCGGTAATCAAGTCGTTCGTATTCATCTACACCCGTCTCAGAAAACCAACGACAAGGAAAAAGAAGCCTCCGCGAGGGTTGAAATTATGAAAAATGCCAACACGACGTCAGGAAAATGGGCGGTCTACAAAATGAAAATGGAGAATGACCGCTTGCGACCATTCTCCATTTCCCTGTAACCCAAGTCAATCTCAAGGCAAAATATGCCAGATCACATCTTTGGGGATGTTGTGTGCAATCACCAAGGAGACGATCGAGGTGAGCTTGATCAAGATGTTCATGGATGGACCGGAGGTATCCTTGAACGGATCGCCCACGGTGTCGCCGGTTACAGCTGCCGTGTGAGGGAACGAGCCTTTGAAGAATTTCTGCATCACACCGTTGACAGGGATGTCCACACCTTTTTCAAACGATTTCTTGGCATTGTCCCAAGCGCCGCCCGCATTGCTTTGGAAGATCGCCATCAGCACACCAGAGACCGTGATGCCAGCGAGCATGCCACCCAGCACTTGTGCGCCGAAGATGAAGCCCACCAAGACAGGAGCGGTCAAAGCCATCGCACCCGGCAAGATCATCTCGCGGATGGCAGCCTTGGTGGAAATCTGAACGCAGGTGTCGTAATCGGCCTTGGCTTCAGGCTTGCCTTCCAGCAAGCCTGGGATTTCACGGAATTGACGACGCACCTCCTCGACCATTTGCATCGCCGCCTTGCCCACGGCGCTCATGGCGAGCGACGAAAACACAAAGGGAATCATGCCGCCGACGAAGAGGCCACCCATCACATAGGCATTGGAGATGTCGATGGAATCAATGCCCGTGCTGATCTTGAAGGCGGCAAAAAGTGCCACTGAGGTCAATGCAGCGGAGGCAATGGCGAAGCCTTTGCCGATGGCGGCAGTGGTATTGCCCACGGCGTCGAGGATGTCGGTATTGGCGCGAACTTCTTTGGGAAGACCGCTCATTTCTGCGATACCACCAGCGTTGTCGGCGATCGGGCCAAAGGCGTCGATGGCCAATTGGATGCCAGTGGTGGCCATCATGCCTGAGGCTGCAATGGCGATGCCGTAGAGGCCAGCCACTTCATAGGAGCAGATGATGCCAGCGGCAAGGATGATGACAGGGATCGCGGTGCTCATCATGCCCTGGCCCAAGCCGGCGATGATGTTGGTCGCTGCGCCGGTCGAGGACTGGCGCACAATCAAGTTCACGGGATATTTACCCATGGACGTGTAAAACTCGGTGGCGATCGAAATCAATGTGCCGACGGCCAATCCGATCAAGGTCGCGAAAAACACGGAGGTGCTGGTGAATTGCAATTTGCCTTCGGCAAGCATGCCGCTCGGCAGCACGTTTGTGATGATGAAATAGGAGGCAATGGCGGTCATGATGACTGCGCCAAAGTTACCGATGTTGAGGGCCATTTGTGGATTGCCACCTTCCTTTACCTTGACGAGGAATGTCCCCAAGATCGAGAAGATGATGCCTGCAGCGGCAATGATCATCGGCAGCACGATGGCAGAGAGTCCGTTGAAGCTGTCGGCCCCGGGCAGCACCACGGCTGCACCGAGTACCATCGAGCCCACCACGGTGGACACGTATGATCCAAAAAGGTCGGCGCCCATGCCTGCGACGTCGCCCACGTTGTCACCCACGTTGTCTGCAATCACTGCTGGGTTGCGGGGGTCGTCCTCGGGGATGCCTGCCTCGACCTTGCCGACGAGGTCAGCGCCCACGTCGGCGGCCTTGGTATAGATACCGCCGCCGACACGCGCAAAGAGCGCAATGCTCTCAGCACCAAGCGAAAAGCCGGTCAAAACGCCGAGTACTTTGTACATTTTTTCGTGTGCATCAGCGCCAATCGCCTCACCTACAAACAACTGATGAAAGATCAAATACAAGCCCGTGAGTCCCAGCACAGCCAGAGAGGCCACGCCGATGCCCATCACGGCGCCACCGGCAAAGGAGATGTCGAGTGCCTTGCTCAAGCTCGTGCGGGCAGCCTGTGCCGTACGTACGTTGGCTTTGGTGGCGATGCGCATCCCCAAGAACCCTGCAAGCGCCGACAAGGTGGCTCCCACGATGAAGGAGATCACGATCAAGGGATTGGTGGCGTGCGGATCTGGCTGCCCATTGGCCAGTGTCTCGGCAGGTGCGATGAGTGAGATGGCTCCCAGCAACACCGAGGCCAAGACCACAAAAATGGCGAGCACTTTGTACTCAGCCTTCAAGAATGCCATCGCACCTTGGGCGATGTAGCCGGCGATCTCTTTCATGCGCGGCTCGCCTTGATCCTGCTTGACGACCCAGGCTGCGCGGATGTAGATGAAAAGGAGGCCTAAGACGGCTACTCCGGGGATTGCTAAAATAAGACTATTCACGTCGTTTCTTTTACTTATACTACTGTAAAAAGCGGCCCAATATTAGCGCAATTTCAGTAATCGACCAAAAGCAGATTTTGGATTTCAAAATCTTTCGTGGATCTGCCCAAGGGAAGTTTCTCCAATGGCAGGCAGATAGGAGGGGGCCGAGGCGCGATGGGAGTTGGTCACAAGGCGGTCAAATAAGATTGGGTGCTTGATAATCAGGGAAATAGGCCTGCCGTGGGGTGGAATCTAATAAAACACAAAAGCCGAGCAAGCTCGGCTTTTGCGGGATTTCTGGAATCCAAATTATTTTGTGGCTTCGGCAGCCTTCTTATCGCAGCATTTGCTTTCGCCTTTGGTGCAAGTCTTGGCGTTGCTGCCGCCATTGGTGCCTGTGCTCGTGCTTGCGCCGTTCTCGCCTGCTGTCTTGGAGGCGCAGCAGCCGGATTTTGCGCCGCTTTGGCATTCTTTTTTCTTCTTTTTGCCGCCTTTTTCGCCTTTTTCACCCTTGACGACGCTGGTGACAGCGGTGTCATGGTTGGCTGCCTTGGCAGTTTGAAGAGCGGTGCCAGCAAACATAGCCAGCGCCAAAGTAAGTGTCAGTGCGATTTTCTTATACATCTTATTCTATTTTTTAGTGTCGATACAAATCAAAGGACAGGCAATTATAAGCAAATTCCTTGCCATGTGCTTTCTCCTTAACAAAAAATAACGGAGGCGGCTGCCAACGGTGCCCATTTATTTTGGAAGATCGACATCGTTGAATTCCGCTTCCTTGGGCAAGGCTGCGCCTCGCTTTTTCATCTCCCGATTCACCAAGCCGCGCTGATGCCGTGCCCTCATGCGCATCGCCTTGCGGTCGATCCGCTGCCGCTGCCGCTCGATCTTGGCCTTTTCCTTGGCGGCAATTTCCTCTTTTGTGGCTTTGTGCTTGAGCTTTTTCTTGACGATCGCCATTCGCTGTTTGGCGGTGAGCTTCTGTTTGATCTCCTTGTGCTCGATCTTGTAATCGCGTTTGGCGCGGATGTAGCGACGGTGGGCGACCAGGCGCTGCTTGTAATTCATCTTGCTCAGCTCCTCCTTGGTGGGTTTGGCAAATGCAAGCACTGCTTTGGGGTCCTTGGTTTTGCCTTTGCCGGTGATAGCGCCCTTGCCCGTTTTGGGCAAACTGTCGGCCATCGATG
>JANMIM010001062.1:0-3923 GCA_031375795.1 Bacteroidota bacterium | reverse complement strand
TTACATAAAGATAATTTTTTTTATACCTTTGTGGCTTGTGAAATCCGATCATTGATTATCGTCAAAACACAAAGATGAAGAATTTGTTCTCTAAAGTCTCCAGCAACTCCACCTCCGCATTGCTGCTAGGAGCGATTGTCGTTCTCGCTATCAGCGCCTGCACACCCGAGGGTGTGATCAACAAGACAAAGTACAACGGGGAAAAGATCACCAACACCTGCGATTCCTTCAAGGAGGAAATCCAAGGCATTGTCAGTGCAAACAGTAACTCGGCCAAGCTCGTCGTCGCCGAGGAAGACAACACCGACATTCCCTACTACTACCTCGAGCCCGGTCAATATGAAATCAAGGACGGCAGCCTCAATTTCCGTCTTGCAGGTGACTTGGAGTATGAGAAATACCTCACCAAAGGCGTCGGCATCACCATCAAAGCCAGCTACACCGCTTTGGACCACCTCAACAGCATGGAAAAATCCACATCTGGCGAAATTGGATCGCTCATGGTGGACCGTGCCTACTACGACGGCCACAAAGAGCCTGTCTTCATGTACCAAATCCCCGTCGGCGGCAACGCCAGCGACCTGAACGGCAAGCAAGTCAAGCTGACCTTCATGGTGGCCAAGTACAAAAAAGGCAAACTCAAGAAGATCCTTTGCAACAGCCAAGAGGTGCCACTCGGCCCCATCGGCCCAGCATGCTGCACCTACCAACCTTGGGACGGCGCCGAGCCACAGTCCAAGATCGAAATGCCAGACGTGAAGATCGACGACGAAAACTACAAATACCGTGGCTTTACCGGCACTTTGGACCTCATCTTCCCAGAAAACTCTGTGAAGTTTGACCAAAACCTGCTCACCACCGCCATCAAGGACTACATCAAGAAGTACACCGACGTAGGCTACAAAGTCACCACGATCAGCCTCGAAGGCTGGGCATCGCTCGGTGGCAAGGAAGAACGCAACCAAGAACTTTCAGAGCGCCGTGCAAAAGCCGTCTACGACGACCTGCGCAAATCCATCGGCGACTCCACTGTGGAAATCACGTCTGCAGGCCGTGGCGAAGACTGGAATCGCCTGGTGCTGCTCACCAAGGCTAGCGCCCTCAACGGCGATGAGCAACAAGCCGTCCTCAACATCGCCAACGGTGCAGGCACCAACGATGAGAAGGAAGCCGAGATGCGCAAGCTGGGTTTCTGGAAGAAATTGGTCGACGAGGTGATCGTGAACACTCGCCACACCTTTGCCACCTTCAAGTTTGACTACGCACCCGACAAGATGTGGGTCGAGTACTATCCTAGCCAAATGCCGGTCATCAGCGACGAGCTCGTGCGTGTCGCCAATGAGACCATGACCGTCAACGCCTACAAAGCCGGCGGCGACCTGAAAAAAGGCATGCGTGTGCTGGACATCTTGATTGGCAACAACAAGAAGCCCAACCTTTTTGCCATGCGCTCCACCTACCAATTTGGCAACAACAACATCCAAGCTGCCATCAAAGACATCGACGATGCCTTGGCCTTGGATCAAAACAACACGCAGTATGCCTTGGCAGCATTGGCCTACAAAACCAAGTATGCCAACACATACACCCTTGATCAGCGCATGGAGATGATGGATCAGTACAACGACTATGTCGTGCGATATCCCGACAACAAGAGCTTGTATTTCAACCGTGCCGTGATGATGGACAAGGTTGGTTTCATCTCTGGTGCATTGGCCGAGTACGACGAGTTGCTCGAAGGCTCCACCCCTAGCGCTGCCAACCTCAACAACCGTGGCGTAGCCAAGTTGAAGACCATGCGCACCACCGAGGCTGAGGCCGACTTCTTCGCAGCCCTCGACAAAGACAACAACATGGGCGAAGCCTATTTCAACCTCGCGTTGATCTATGCCTACCGTGGCCTTACCGGCAAGACTGTCGAGCATCTCCAAAAAGCAATTGACCGCGACGCCTCCCTCAAGGCACGTGTTGCTTCAAATCCCGCATTTGCAGTGATGAAAAACAATCCAGATTTCGCAAAGTTCTTGCGCTGATCCGGGTTCGTCTGAGAATATAAAAGAAGCCTTGCCTTGCGCAGGGCTTTTTTTTGCCGCACAATCAGTGCATTGGACACAGATAGTTTGCGAAATGCTAACCCAAGCTGCGTGACCGCTAAGTTTTTCCGCTAAATTAGAGGCGATGCGCAAGATCATCCATATCGACATGGACGCCTTTTATGCGTCGGTGGAGCAACGGGACGATCCCGGCCTTCGGGGCAAGGCGATCGCCGTGGGTGGCGCCGGCGGCCGAGGCGTCGTGATGACTTGCAACTACGAGGCGCGCAAGTATGGCGTGCGCTCGGCGATGCCCTCGATTACGGCAGCGCGCCTCTGTCCCGGCTTGGTGTTCGTGAGGCCGCGCATGGAGGCCTACAAGGCCGTGTCGCAGCAGATCAGAGAGATCTTTTACCAATACACTGACCTCGTGGAACCCCTCTCGCTCGACGAGGCCTACCTCGACGTGACCGAAAACAAACCTGGGATCAGCTCAGCCATCGTGATCGCCCGTGAGATCAGGGCGGCCATACAAGCAGAAACCCAGCTCACCGCCACGGCAGGCGTTTCCTACAACAAGTTCCTTGCCAAGATGGCAAGCGGGCACCAAAAGCCCAATGGCCTCAATTTCATCCCCCCAGAGGAGGCCCAAACCTACATCGATGGACTGCCGATCCACAAATTTCATGGGATCGGCGAGAAGACAGCAGAACGCATGAAGGCCCTGGGCGTACACATTGGCGCCGACTTGCGGGCACAGTCGGCATCCTTTCTCTCACGGCATTTCGGGAAGATGGGGCAATATTACCATCAGATCGCGATGGGTGTCGATGAGCGGCGCGTGTCGCCCGACCGGCCCACCAAGTCGGTGAGCGTCGAGGACACTTTTGTGCACGACACCGGCGACCTGGAATTGTTGGACGCAGAAATCGAACGTCTGTCGGCCATGCTCCTGCGACGATTGGCGAGAAACGAACTTGCAGGTCGCACCCTCGTCCTCAAGGTGAAGTATGCCGACTTCACGCAGGTCACACGCAGCGAAAGTCCAGGCTACCTGCTCACGTCGGAGAACGATGTCACCACACGCGCTCAAGCACTCCTGCGCAAGACCGACGCCACGCAGCGTTTGGTGCGGCTATTGGGCCTCGGCATCTCCAATTTTGGGGAAGAGGCTCCAGAAGAGCCGATCGATGGACAACTCAGAATAGACTTTGGGGAAGGTCGCTAGCGCCGCGCGATGATCGTATAGGACTCGTCGGGCTGCTTGTTGATGAAATTCTTGAGCCTGATCACGGCATTGTTCCCAAATACCTTGCGGGCAGTGCGAAACAATCCCCGCGGCTGAAAGGTCTCTGCGGTCACATCCTGTAGGTTTACCCAGCCGTTGCTGCGCAGGTACACACGATTGCCTACCTTGCAGAGCGCCTGCTCTTGCACCGGCTTCATCTGCTTCACGACCTCGTCTGACCACGGGCTTGTGAAATAGGGGATTTCCTTGGTGCTCGTGACCAATGGAAATTGCATCACCCAGTCGTCAAACAGCCTGCCGACATTGATTTTTTGAAAGGTCACATGCTTGAAGCCGTGTTGTTTCAGGATCACCTCCATGAATTTCGCATTCGGCAAAAACATGAGGTCATAATTGGGGCTGTGTACGTATTCGAGAAATGGATGCTTCTCTTTTTTGCGCATGAGGCCATCACGAATGAGCAGCGTGTCCTCGCAGACGTTGGAAACGGCATCTATGAGCTTGGGCAGGTCACTGAGCCAGTTCATGACATCGGCCATGATCACCACGTCAAATTTCTTGCCCATCTGCTGCACATCATACACGCTCAAGGACCTGAAATCCACCTTTGAATTCAGCGCAGCCTTCGCGAGGCGGCAGCC
>JANMIM010001017.1:0-3751 GCA_031375795.1 Bacteroidota bacterium | reverse complement strand
CCCGTTGCGCGTTGCTGCTGCTCCGCAAATTGTTTCCACTCCAAGACATAATAATAAACCGTCTCTGGTGCCGAAGTCCCTGAAATGGTGCCATTCCAGCCATCTTGGATGTTGGTGGTTGTAAACACCTCTCTGCCCCAGCGGTCATAAATCCAAAATTGCGCCGACTCCAATTCACATTCCACCTGCGGCAAATAAAGATCGTTCACGCCATCGCCATTGGGGCTGAAAACATTCTCCATGAGCAGGCAATCGCAATCCCGGTGGCTGAGGTAAATGCTGTCGCGCACCGTGTCAGTTGGAAAATAGACATCCACCCAAATCCATCCTGTGTCGCCGATGAAGATCTCTGGCGTCGTCTCCCCAAACACCCATCGATAACCCGTCGCAAATCTCTGACTCACATCCAGTTGCATGCCGTCACCGTCGCAAATTTCGGCTGTGGCACCCGGGAAAAAATGCGGATCGCAATATTGGTGATGCAGAAAAAATGTATCGCGCAGCGTGTCACAAGGCAGGTAGACCTCCACGGTATGCATGCCCTCGGAGAAGAAACTCGTGCCTGCCGTCACGCTGCCATTGCTCCAGTGCCAACCCATCGCACCGAGCACATCGGCCCGCAGGCTCAGCGAATCCCAGACACAGATGCTCGTGTCCTGAAACGCAATCACGTCGGGCTTGCGG
Source organism: Bacteroidota bacterium (assembly GCA_031375795.1). GTDB lineage: Bacteria > Bacteroidota > Bacteroidia > J057 > JADKCL01 > JADKCL01. Next base: position 3,067 of record JANMIM010001017.1, on the reverse strand, counting down.
TGATGGTCCCACTGATTGGGCAGGCCCCATGTGGACATCCCCGCACCCAGGTTGGCGCCGATGCTGAAAAAATGACAATTGATTCCTTGGTAATCAGGGTCTTGGATTACCGATATGTAGGAGGAAAACGACAGCCGGGCCACAAACAACTGGTTGTCGGGCCCGAGTTGCAGGGTGCCAAACTCGGGGATGCCAGAGGTCACGATGTATTCGCTCGCGGCTACATCCTGGGCCTGCAGGTCATATTGCCGAATGTCGCTGTAGGCGATGCCGCCCGGCAAGCCATAAGTCGTCACGTACAAGAAGCGCGATGTATTGGAGAATGCGCAGCCGTAGGCCCGCAAATCTGGGATCCCGAGGCGCGACGGATTGGACACCATCCCGGTGCTGGGATCAAAATCAAACCACTCGATGCTGGCGTCGGAATCAGCCGAGAAATCGTTGCGGTAGCGCGCCCAGACGAGGGCCAGCTTGCGGCCATCGGGGGAGATCTTCATGCATCCCAGCGCGGTGGCGGTCGGGTTGATGGCGGCATCGTAGCCATGCACGCTGCCCACGGCCGAGACCACCGGCCCGAATATCGCCGGGCCGCCAGTGTCGCTGCATGTGACCCTGAACGCGTGGAATTCATCTGAATTCCAACGATGCCCGACCACCCAGACGTCGGAACCATTGCTGGCGCGGGTGGCGGTGAGCTTCTCGGTCGTGGAGTCCATGAGCGCAATGTTCTTCACGGTCACTGCACCCAAGCCCCCGGCAGCTGCCATGTCGACGATGGAGTAGGAGAGGCCTCGGTAGGGGCCTATGAGTTGCGCATTGGTGGTGAAAATGACATAGGTCGAGTCGGTGCCGGCCGATGGGACGATGAGCGCGCTCTGGGTGGAGGAATTGTGGCCATGGAGCCCGAGGCCATTGGGCATGGGTTGGTGGAGGCGGTTGAAGACGGTGACACCGTCGGTGTAGAAGAGCAGGTCGCCATTTGCATCGGCGATGCTGGCGCTGCCTTCATCGGTGTTCATGGCGCTGCTCGTCATCGGCAACGGCACGCCACTCGAGAAGTCGATGCTGGCCCCGTAGCCAAAGTACCACTTGAAATGCCGGGGTTGGGCCATGAGCGAGCCGCACGTGTGCAGGAGCACAAGCAATGCTGGCAGCAGCCGCATGGAGAGGCCATTTCTATCAAAAAGCTTCAAGGCGCCGAATTGAAGTCCTAAAGTAAGGAATTGCTCGGCGGAATTCATCAACCATCGCAGGAACCGTCGTACAAAGTGCCTGATTGGGTTGCGCCTGGATTCCTTGGAGGGCCTGCAAAAACAAAACGCTTCGCTTCCAGCTTATTCAAATCATCCTCGTGATTCCTTGTCCGTCATTTTCGAGCTTTGCGCTTTCGTTCATCCTCGATTCGTCCCAAATGAAAAAACTCGTTTTTCCATTTCTCATCACAGCCACCCTGCTACTGTCGGCTTTTTCTGTGGTCAATGCTCTCCAATGGCGGATCGGAGACGGTTATGCGATCAAGTTCAGCAGCGATCACTTGAGCGGCGTCTTCACCTCGCTCAAGGGAACCATCCTGTTTGACCCCGCCGAACTCGGGGAATCCAAGTTTGACGTCGTCGTGGACGTGAATTCCATCAACACCGGCATTGGCCTGAAAAACAAACATGCCAGGAGCGACCAGTGGTTTGATGCAGAAAAGTACCCGGAGATCAAGTTCAATTCAGGGAGGATCACCGCCGTTGCAGGAGGATTTGAGGCCCTTGGCACATTGGAGATGCATGGGATCGCCAAGGACTTCACGATGCCCTTCACGTTTGCAGACAGTACCTTCACCAGCAGTTTTGAAGTGAACAGGGTCGATTTCAAGATTGGATCGACCGAGGGGATGAGCGGCCACGTGCCGACCACAATCAGGGTCGATGTGTCGGTGCCCGTGACCAGATAGGGCCACAAAGTTGTCTCGATCGATTTGCAAGCCAATAACCGGATACGGGTCGTCTCAAATTCCACTGCCAAATCTGCCTTGCGCTACCGAAAATGGGCAACGGAGGAATGGAACCCACGGTGCAGTCCTTTCTTGAACGCATCACGCCGCCGACTCAGAAGGCGCGATCGAATTCACAAGGCGCAGGCCTGCATCACCCTTGGCTCCTTTTATATATAGTTCTCTGGTCCATGCAGACTTTGATTGTAAACGCATCCCGAATCTCCTCAATGCGGTAAGGCAGTCAAATGCGTGGCCTTCCAACCCTGTGCGTGGTGCAGGCCCGATACCTGCTGCCCTGACACCTCGTGGGGCGAGCCGCAGCTGCCCTTCCCGATAAAGATATCCACTGTATAAACCCAGCCCTGTGCTTCATCTAGGTCAAAAGGGCAATTTTCTTGAATGTCTAGGCTGTTCAAAAAACATGACAATGGTCATGTTTGTAGCTGATTCTTCACCAGATCGGCATCTTGGAACTGCCAACTCGCTGACTATCTTAACAATTGAGGCGAATCGTCCCTATTTAGATTGATTCTAAATAACAACACACCCACAATTTTCTTGAAAAACATCTTTGAATTGTAAATAGCAGCCTATTAACTTGCGGTCGTTTGAAAAAAATGGCTTGTCAAATGAGCAGAATGCATAAAAGTCCATATTCCGTTCCGATAAGGAATCTGGTACTTATTTTGATGTTCGTTATGGGGTCTATCGCCCTTAAGGCCAGTCCTTTCCAAGTTGAAAGTACTGGCTTTAGTGTGTCTAGCGGCATGGCTGCCCTAGGCGCGGCATCTGACTTCGGGATCGGGGAGGGGCCAGCGGCTCCCACACAGGTAACCGTGGAGTACTCCAGCATTTACACCACTTTGGCGGTGATTGTTGGGGTTTTGTTCGTGGTGATCCTACTCCTCATTTTCATTGGTGTGAACTTGTTGAACCTGGTGAGGGTCCGCGAGGGCAAGGAGGCGTATACCTTTGGAGGCACACTTGCCAAGACCAAGGAATATGCCATCAACCCCTACATCGCCAGCCTCGGCACCTTGTTTGTGGCTGTCGTCGGCATTTCGGTGGCGACACCGATCATGC
>JANMIM010001027.1:0-4596 GCA_031375795.1 Bacteroidota bacterium | reverse complement strand
GCCGCGCCCAGCCGCGCAGCGGGCACTTCACCACCGGCTACTTCCCCAATACCCAGCTATTTTTACTGCAATTGGATGCCGAGAAGGTCCAAGAAAACCGTGTCAAGGTGATGAGCAATCGCCATCAGCCCTACCCTTTTGGCAAGATCGAGCCACTCGCCAAGCTGCTCGTCGACACCCGCAATATGGGCTACGAGTGGTTTGCCGAAAACACCGACACCCAACGCCAATACTTCAAAACCGAAAGCCAAGCCCAAGCGTTCGTGCGCAGTCAAGAATCACCCGCTCAGTGGCAGCTCTACAACCTCGACAAGCATCTGGACTTCATGGAGGGGCAGTGCATCCAATATTTCCTCCTGCAACGCAGTGCCATCAGCACCAACCAATTGGAGCTGTTGGCAGATCTCGGGCGCGGCACCCTCTCTAAAATCAAAAATGGGCAACGCATCCTCAGCCGGAAGCAATATGGTCGCATCGCCCGTGTGTTGCAGCACTATGGCTATATCGCTTGGGTGGATTTGCGCATGGTGGAGGTGGCTTAGTTGTATGGAAGCAGTTCGACGGCGACCATCCACGGCAAAATCCAAAATGTGGGTGATTGGCGCAGAAAGATTTGGCCTGAGGACATAAATTCGCCGCGATGCAGAAATCTGCACGCGATACCGGTGGCTATGATTGCTCGTGGCAGACGAAATGCCCAGCATCTTGCGTTATCATTTGTGTGATGCACGACTCTTAATTTTTATCCACAATGCAAAAAGTCACCCTCACCGGGCACAATGTCCGCCTCGTTTTCCAGCGCTTGTTGGAGATCTACCCGCCGTTGAAACGTGGCGATGCAACAGCAATTCCTACGATCCTGAAGCGCTACCCCCAAAGTAAGCCCGACAAAACCGAACGAATGACCGCCCACACCATCCATCCGCCCAATTTCCCGACTTACACATCCCCTACTTCTTGTTTTCTTTGAACAGAACGCAAGAAAGTACACAGTGCTGAACGGTTCACTACGAAAATGGTCTGCCGAGGAGCTCATCGCGATGGGGCTCCACAACTGTGTGATTGGCATCCCCGTGCGGCCGCTGCCGATCAAGGCTTTGCCATGCCCCGGGTCCAATAGGACCCTGTTTGTAGCCATCGACCGAGTATTCGATGGCATCGACTTTGTGTTCGCGGCTCGTCGATTGGCCAAGATTTTGTAGATTGTAGGCGCCTAGGGGTCTGCGAATGCGATATTTACTGACGGTTGTATGTTTGGTACTGAGCTGCCTGCCACTTGCGGCGCAGTTGGCCGTGCGCAACTTCACGACCGAGGACGGCTTGCCATCTGAAAACGTGTATTGCGTCTACCCCGACCGCGACGGATTCCTGTGGATCGGCACCGACAACGGCATCGCCCGATTTGACGGCAAGCATTTCAAAACCTATACCAGCGCTGATGGATTGGCAGACAATGAGATCTTTGGGTTCTTTCAAGATTCAAAAGGTCGCATTTGGCTACGCACCTTTTCGGGTAAGATCGGCTATATCCTTGGAGGCAGGCTCTACAATGGCAGCAACGATGTGCGGCTGCAGCAATTTAAGTTTAATAGCAACATCTATTCCATTGCCGAGCACAAGGACACCCTCTTGATCGCTGCCTCCGACGGAGCCCTTGCCAAGTACCACGACGGTAAGGTGATGCATGACCACACTGCCTCTTGGGTGACCATGTTGCAAACAGAGGATGGCCTGATGCATGTGAATTACGACCTATTGCAGCCAATGGACAAGCCCGGCTCCCTTTCCAGATACCAAATGCCCAAGCAACACCCGACGCGGGCCACCACCACAGGCAAGGACATTTTTGTATCCGGGGATTTTGACCTTTTCCGCATTCCCCTCGTCACCCCCTACCTTCCTGTCCCCTACCTACGGTTTGAATCCAAGATTTTGTTTCTCGGCAGCAGCAATGCTGGCAAATTGTTTGTGGGAACTGAAAAGGGCTGCTACCGCTTGGATTTAGGCACAAATGAAATCGACACACTGCTGCAAGGATTTGCGGTGAGCTATGTCACCGAAGACTTTGAGGGTGGCTGCTGGGTGGCCACACTGAACCAAGGACTATTTTACTTCAGCAATTTTGAATCTCATCTCATGGGATTGGCTCGGCCGGGCAAGCCACACCGCGAGTACTTATTTGGGCAATTTCCCGACCGCAGCCAGCATTTCTTGCTTGGCCAGGGTGCAGACTTGACGGTGATCGACGGCCTGCGGACAAAGGCGATCGTCAACAAGGCCTATGACAAGCCGATTGGTCGCATACACGCCTATCTTTTCGATTCGCCCGACAAACTCTATGTCACTGGGGAGCGACTCGGCTGTGTGATCGACTTGCAAGCTAGGAAATATCAACAAAATCCCGTCTACCGCGGCTCCAAAGTCATGGTGCGGCTACCCGGTGATTCGGTGCTTTCCTCTTCTGGCGATGCGATTTACCTGCATTCCATGGACCAATTTGCGGTAAAGTTTCACGAATACAATACCGATCCTTCCTATTTGAAGGTCCGAGTGAATTGTACCGCTGAGCAAGCTGGCAGGCTGTATTTGGGGTCCAACAATGGCGTGTACCTCTGGGAAAAGGATACGATTACACGATTGACCCCAGCAAACCCACTAGGTGAGGACCGGGTCACCTGCCTCGCCGCGACCCCAGAGGGCGAAATCTGGGTCGGCCTAGCCAACCACGGCCTGGTGCGACTCGATCACCTCTTGCAAGACTACTTCGACGCTGCACTGCAGATACCCAATGTGCGCAAGATCAGGATCGGTCCCGACGGTGCGCCATGGGCCTGCAATCACGAGGGCGCCTTCAAATTCGAGCAAAATGCCAATGGCAAGTTTGAGCGGCAATCCTTCACGCCAGACTTTGGGTACCCGATCGTCAATTGCTGGGACATCTTGCCGATGGAGGACTATGCCCTGGCCGCCACCAACCAAGGCTTGATCAGGTTCTCTTCGACCCACAACCCGGTCGCCCCGAGGCTGGTGGTCGAGTCTGCCGTCTATGGGGAAGCCGCCGACAATACGGTCTCCACGTTGCTCACCGGGCGAGCCGGCAAGCGGTTCAAGGTGCGGTACAGCGGCATCGGCTTTCGCACCAACGGGCGGCTCAGCTACCGCTATCGCATCCCAGAGCTGGACAGCAATTGGCTGGCCACTGAAGCGAGGGAGATCGAGTTTCCAGACATGCGCCCTGGCCGCTACCACTTTGAACTCAAGGCCGTGGACCCCACAGGCATGGAATCCAACATCTTCGTCTCCCGTCTCGAATTGGCCCCCTTTTTCTACCAAACCACGCTGTTTATTGTGCTCTGCGCCGCCTTGTTTCTCGGGCTGGTGTTCTTGGTCTTCATGCGCAGGCTTGGCGTGGTGCGCGCAGCCAACCAACTGGAGCAGGAAAAATCCCGCAAGGAGATCGAGCGCATCGAGCAGCAATTGTATGTGCAGGAATTGGAGCAAAAAGCGATGCGGCTGCAGATGAACCCGCACTTCATCTTCAATGCCCTCAATACCATCCAGGGCCTGTATGCCAATCGCGACATCCCCCGAGCCAAGGATTACATCTCCAAACTGTCGCAGCTCATCCGGCAGATCTTGGAGCATTCGGGCTACACGTCGATCAGCCTCGCAAAGGAGATCTCCCTCATGCGTGAGTACTTGGATGTGACCCTCTACCGGTTTGAGGGGCTCTTTACCTACACTGTGACGATCGGCGAGGGTTTGGAATTGGAGGAAATCATGCTGCCGCCACTGGTCTTGCAACCCATCGTGGAGAATGCAGTGATCCATGGCATCGCCCCCAAGGGCAGGCCGGGTCATATTTCCATCACCGTGGGCCGGGAGGGCGACCATGTCTTGGTGGAGATCCAAGACGACGGCGTCGGCATCCAATACTCACTCGCCCACAAGCGCGAACGCCCCGGGCACGGCAGCTCCAAGGGCATGTCACTCACGCAGGAGCGCCTGTACCAGCACCTGCAAGGGCAGGCAGGGGGCTTTCTGGCCCAGGAAATCCGAGATGAAAACCACGTCGTGATCGGCACCAAAGTCACCATCAGGTTGCAACGGAAAGTAGAACTATGAAAATCAGAACCATCATCATCGACGACGAGGCCATGGCCAGGGCCTCCCTGCGCGAAGACATCGGCCTCCATTGCCCATCGCTGCAGCTTGTGGGCGAGGCAGACTCTGTGGAGACAGCCATCGACGCCTACCGCAGCAGGCAACCCGCGCTCATCTTTCTCGACATCCAGATGGGGGATGGCTCGGGCTTTGATTTCCTGGAAGCCGTGGGTCCCCTTCAAGGGTGCAGCGTGATCTTCACCACCGCATACGACCACTATGCGATCCGGGCCTTTCGGTTTGCCGCGACCGACTACCTCCTCAAGCCCATCGGCGCCGCCGATCTCAAGACGGCCGTCCAAAAAGTGGTCTCCAACATCGGGACGCAGCAGGAGGCCCTGCAGCGCCTCATCGCAACCATGAAACCAGCCGGCCAGCACAACCGCGTCGCCATCCCCACAGCCGAGGGCATCCAGACGCCGCCGGATCCTG
>JANMIM010001012.1:0-10174 GCA_031375795.1 Bacteroidota bacterium | reverse complement strand
CCTCGTCGTCCTTCTTGTTTTCCTCGAAGATCGCGTACACCGGCGGCGCCTGGACGGGACCGTCGAGCTCAGCCAAAGAGAGGAAACTGGCGTTTGGACGCTTCTTTTCCTGTCGAAATTGCTTGGGTGCGTACATAGGATCTACAATTGGCAAATAGACAAAACAAGGGGGAGACGGCTCCTCCGATCATGAGAAGGTCAAATTACGGGAAATCGTTGAGACGGCCAAATGTGGGTTTTGGGGATGAAGGACATTTGGGGGGAGGGGAATGGATGCAGGATCTTAGTCTGTCTCGGTGGTTGGCTGTGAAAATTTTCCATCACCGCAAAGCAAGTCGTGTGGCTTTGCTTGATCGGTGGAATCCTCAAGATTCGCAAGGCCGGTCATGGGGTATCGTGCAAATTGAAACATAGTCATGGTCCTCTTGTTGCAAGGTTCTACGGCGATTTGCATGGAGCCCCAAATGGCCTGCGAGTTCTTTGGTGGGCAGGCAATGCACTGTAGTTTCTCTGGTGAATTTACAGTCTTTGATGGATGACTTCGCGGGGGGGCTTCTGAAAACTATGCGTGAATTTGTGCTGCTTTGCGATTCCCTAACGATTATTTTGGCGCGGTATTGCTTCGAGGCCCTGCTTCGCAGTCATGATTCTCAAGCCCACAAGGAATATAGTCGATCAGCCATCTTCAGCGAGTCAGGGTCTGTCAGGTGACCGATTTTCAGAAAACGATCCAGTTCGTTTCTCATTGTCTCGGCCCAAGCGCCAAATTTTGGAGGCATGAGGTCCAAGCCGGTGCGATGGCGCACGATAAACATCAATTCCTCGGGATCAAGGTGGTTTTCACGTGCGATTCCGATGAAGAACGCGTCCCGCGCCGGGGTAATCTCCCCATCGGCAATGGCGACGAGATAGATCGATTGGATGGTCGTGATCGCATTCTCTCGGCTATCTTGCATCATTTCTTCGAGGCTCGGAGCTTGGCGCCTTGTCTTCCGTTCTTGAAGCCCATGAAAGTCAGAGATGGAGCGATCCAATTCGATCTTGGGATAGCCAATGTGCGAACAAAATTGAAGCAGAATATCATATTTTGCGGGATCAAGCAATTCATCGAGCATCAGAACTTTGAGCATCTGATCCATGATCCACGAATCGCCAAGCGTATCACGCACAGTGAGAAGCGATGGTTCTGCCAAGGCATTGGTCCGCAATGTTTCTTCCCAATAGCTAGGTAGAAATCCGCTGGACACAGCCTGCAAAATAGCTTCTTGCTCTGAATTCGGGGCCGCACCGATCATCACGGCGACGTTGTTGTAGGCAGCCCTCCGTTTGATCTGCTCATAATGGACGTCGTATCCGAGGATTTTGAGATCCGAGGACTTCTCATTTCGGCCTTCACTTTGTTGGAGCAGAGCCAACATTTCTTTCCAAGTGCTTGCCAGCCGCTCGAATGCTTGGTACTCCTGTGCTTCACTGCCAGCCAAATTTCCTCTCAAAATCGATGACGCGTCCTTGTTACGGTAGAAATCGGCTACAGAAGGAAAATGGGTCCAATTGTAATACACCGCTCCGAAATCAAATTCCCCGAGACATATCCCCAAGCTTCCATAGTGGCTGCGAGCGACGGTGATCGTCTCCTCTGGGAAAACGTTGAGTTTATCGTTGAAATTGTAGGCCAATAGATCGTCGAGAGAACCGGAAGCGCGGTTGTCAAACCCCAAAAAGGATTCAATGTCGTCTGGCCGCGATTGGAGTAGCGCGTTTTCGTCGGGATAGGGGATCCCAGTGAAAAAATTCAGCTCGTAGCGGCCAACGGCACCCCCATTGTGTTTCAGAAGGAACTTTTGGTAATCCTCTGGTAAGCGATTCCAGAGCGCTAGCGCATCGGCATGCATCGTCTCAATGGACACTGGCAAAAAGCTCGATTTGATCGGAAGTTTCATTGGGAAGGCACAAAAAAATTAGAGTTCTACGAACGAAGAATTCGACTTTCTAGAGAATTGTCGCAAGCGTTCAATGAACAAATTGGTGGCGGCTATCGTGGAAGAGACCGAGTGATGTATCATTTGCATTTGTAGCTCAGATGCATGGAAGTCCCATCCGGTCCGAAAGTAAATTCTTCTCGTGTCCCAGCTAAGATCAAAATTCCCAAAATTGATTTCGCAATTGATGAGCTGAATCTCAACTGAAGCTTCCGTAAGCAACGTTTGGTCTACCAAGAAATCCAACCTAGCATTGGTTGTGATAAAGGATCGCTCCAAATAAACCAAGGACAAATAAAAATTGATGCTAATTGGAATCGAATCAACAGTCAATTCGAAAACATTGGACTTCTCTGTCTCAGATGCCTCGATGCCACGAAGTCTGAGTTCCGAAATTATTTGTTGTGCTGTCATTGTTCGCTTGAAATATACCGAGACATTGCCTTCACGTAGGCATCATTCATACTTGATCCATCTGCGAGCAACTCCAATCCATAATGGTATCTATGGAATCCTCGAATACAATTGTTAAGACAGTTGTTCAGGATCTGCCCGGATAATTCGATGCCTTCACAAAGCAGCGAAGTTTGGAAATATGAGGTTGATTCTTTGAGGTCGAGAAGGAGATTTCCGAGTGGTGCACCAAGATTCATTTTTTCAATCAAATGACAAGCATCAGCAACGCAATTTTCAAAATCGAGCGTTCTGCCCTTGGCCCTAAATCGCAACCATTTGCCATTTGCTCCCCATTCGATTTCCAGAATAAGATCCTTTTCCTTGATCTTTAATCCACTCAACGATCGATGAAAGGGAGCTTTCCACCCTCCCTTTTCGAGCATCTCCAATACCAAATCTTCAAGGATCATTTCATTTACATTGGATATTTTCAAACTTTAACGGCAGCAAGGATAGCAGCCTTCATATCCGGGATGGCGGCTTGCGTATTCTCTTTGTGGGCATTAAATATTGTGAGCAGACTAGCATTCAACACTGAATTGCCCAGAACGGACTGCAAATCTCGATCGGTTACTACGTGCGAACGATCGTCGTGATTGATGCGATCATCAGTATCCAATCGTTCTGAAACCCCTGAAAATTTATTTCTCAGCTTATCCATTTCAGCAGCATTGTTCTTTTTGGGATCAACTTTCGTACCAGTATGATCGGATGCCGTATGATTGGGATCTTCGGCTAGCGCCTGTTTTTCATTGTCATAGTGTGATACATAAGAATCAACCTTTTCTTTCGCCTTGGAAGCTCCCTCCTGGGGGTCGGAATGGCTTTGGGTCATCGCCAAATTGTCAAATGTCAGGCTGCCGTCGGCCAGATCCTGATTGGACAACACGAGTAGATTCGTGATTGCCGCAACGTTGTATCTGCTCGGCTCAGCCACCATCGAGGCAACGAAAAGCGTGCTATCCTTGTCGCCTGGAATGATGGAGCCAGGATAGCCTTCAAGAATTTTTTTGGTTTGACCGAGTGTAATTTTGGAATTTGGATATGAAAATCCATGCGCGGCTTTGAGATTGACAGCCCCAATCTTAAACCCGGAATCAGCCTTTGGAATCTTGATCGAGGATTCATTGTCATTTACCAAATCGGCTTGCGGAATTGGCGTTTCTGTACCACTTTCATAATATTGTGCACCTCCTTTGCTTAGAATATAGCTATGGGGAGCGATGTAATAATTGACTACCTGATCAATGAAGTAGGTTTCCTTTCCTACCGGGAATACGTTCGTTGGATAATACTTCGCCATGCATGCCGAAGAATATTTGATTTGGGTTTCGGCAAGGGCGTGATGAATTTTGCCTGCCAAGCCAGAGGCCTTGGCCTTGCGTTCCTCTTCCTTTTTTTGCTCCAAGGAAGAAACTACCATCTTGTCTTGTTCGATTTTGCTTGGACCATTTTCACCGGGAATGGTTGAGCCTGCAATATTTGATAATTCCTGATCATAACGATCAGTTTTGGAATATTCTCCCTTGGAATAACCGTGGTAGTTTTCGCCTCCTAGGTCTTTCAGAATGTCATAAATGATCTTTCTAAACTCATCTTCAAAGTTCCGTTCGATCCCATCGCCATCGAAAACGGGATTTACTTCGCCATGGAAATGTATTTTTTCTTCAAGGGCCTCATTCTTGTCTACGATCAAATCCAGAGATTTCATCTGGTATTTTTTCACGATCGTTGGAAGTTTGGCCTTGATGTCTTCGACCGTCATCTTTTCGATTCGGCCAAGGTCTTCGGCTTCTTTTACGCCCGCATGCAGGGCCTTTTCCTTCTCCTCCATCGTCCGCGGATCCTCACCCTCTTCCACCTCTTTCCCATCCACCTCCCCATCCAGCCCCTTCGCCAGCGGCTTGCTCACCATCTTCCTGTGCTCCTCGCCCACGTCGCCCTTCACGGTGACGGTGTCATCGTCCACCGTCACGTGCACGCCGTCGATGACCTCGAAGTGGATGTCGGTCTCGCGGGCCATGGTCTCGGCCTGGCTCTCGGTGACGGCGCCTGTCTCGGGGTCGCCGACGGTCTTGAGCTTGAGCTCGAGGTCGGCGACGGCCTCGGCGAACTGCTGGTCGAGTGCGGCCTTGCTCAGGAGCATGACCTCGATCGGTTTGTCTGAGTTGTCCTGCGCCTTGTGTTTCACGAGGATCTTGACGCTCTCCTCGCCCGGGTCGATCATGGTGATGCTGCCCAGGTCGTATTTGGACTCGATCTTGGAGAGCTTCTTCTTGAGTGCGCCCTTTGCCAGGGGCTGTGCCTTGGCTGCGTCGCCGATCTTGCCGACCTCGTCGAGTGCGCGCATGTACTTCTCCTCGTCGGGCAGGGCCTTGAGGTCCTCCTTGGGGCCGTCCTTGCTATCCCCGAGCTGCGGATCGGTGGTATTCTCTGCACCCGGTGCGCCGCCCGCGCCGTCGCCCGTCCATGAGCCGTCCTTCTTCTCGTCGCCGCCCTTGCCTGCCACGCCTAGGTTCTCGGGCTCCTTGGTCATGTCGCTGAGGAACTTGTCGGGGTCGAACTCGACGGGCGAGAAGGTGAGCTCGGGCACGTCGGGACTGCCGACGAGCCAATCCACGTCTGCGCCGACGCCCATGCTGTCGCCGATGGGGAAGACCATGCTGCCAAACGGCCATTCCCAGTGGTTGTCGGGGACCGGGCTCCACCACGGGCTGTCGAGGTCCACGAAGAATGCCCCGGCGAGCTCGAGGAAGAGCCTTGCGGCCGCCTCGAAGTGGCCCTTGAGGTGGGCCTCGCCGACCATTTGGCCGTCCTGGGATTTCTCAAGGTACTCAAATGTGGGCCTGGCCTCCGCGTAGGCCTGGATGCCTGCGCTTGCGGTGAGGTCGATGCCTGCCTTGATGTCGTGGCCGAGCAGGGTGAGCCCCGCCCCGGCCTTGACGCTGAGTCCGACCTGCGCGTAGGCGCTGATGCCCAGTGCACCCGTGATTTGGAAGTTGTTGGGGACGTCGGGGCTGGTGGAATATGTGCCCGACATGCCGATGTCGTGCAGTGCCAAGGGGCCGAATCCTGCCTTGACAAACATCCCCAAGCTTGCAAACAAGAATATCTGGCCTACCAATGGCACGCCATAGCCAGCCTTGAGTTCCGCATCGAAGAGGTCGTGTTTCTTGTCACGCTGCTCCATGAGCTCGATCTGGTCGGGGAAGACCATGTCGCCGTGGATGGTGACGTCGCCCTTGCTGTCGATGCCGACCTTCGCCTGGGCCGTGAGCCAAGGTGTGAGCTGTACCTCGATGGAGCCAAATCCAGCGACGACCCTGGGACCCTTGCCGCTGCTCACCGGGGCCGAGTTCTCATCTGCCCCCTCCCTCGGTACGCCAATGCCGTCGTACACGGCTTGGTCGGCGGCATCCTTCTCGTCGAAGACGATGGTGAGCGAGCCCTTGAATTTTTCGCTATCGATGCTACCGGTGCCACTGCCAGTCACTTCACCTTCGGCATAGACCACCTTGACCGACCCGGTGACATTGGAGACGCCCATCTCTAGGTTGGCTTCACCATGGTACTCGCCCGACTCCGAACGCTCGATGAGCAGGTCGCCCTCGGCCAGGCCGTCTACCTGCAGGTGGCCGTTGATCGTGAAGACAAACGTGTTGCCGATCATCCCGAAGCTCACATTGGCATCGATGAACTTACCGACCTTGGTGCCGAGGTTGTCGGCGGTGAGGGCCAGCACGCCATTCTCGACCTTGTTGGTGTAGCTGAGCTCTTGGATTTTCTCCACGCCAAGAAGCTTCAGGTTTTCGAGGTTGGCATTGATGCCCCTGATCAGCGAGTTGGGATCGGGCATGGCGCGATCATTGATCTTGAGGGTGAGCACGCAGGTAATGGCCTCCAAATTGGAGGTGTTGAGGGCGATGACCGGTGCGGCGATGTCCTTGAGCGGCGCGAGGAAGCCTAGGTCGCCGGTGTAGTCGAGGTATTGGCCCGATGCGATGGCATATTCGGCCTTTTTGGTTCCGTCCTCGCTGCCCTTGACCTTTTGCTTGACTTTGATCTTGCCCGTGGCGATGGTGCCGATTTTGGCGTTGATCTCCATCACCTTGCTGTGGTTCTCGTTCAGGAAGTCTGCGACGTCCCTGGGCGGCTCGAAGGCGTTGGAGATGTCGACGACGGTCGCCGGGGCGCCAGCGGCGGGTGCCTCGGTGGTCGCAGGTGCCTGCGTGAACTGTGCGGTGCCGCGCTTCATCTGCTTGGCCTTGCCGTCCTTGGCTCCGTCCTCCTTCTTTTTTTCCTTGCCCTTGCCGATCTCGGCGTAGCGCTTGAGGTGGTGCCCCTCCTCCTTGCCGGTGAGCAGGCCTGCGTAGCGCTTGGTGTGGTAGGCCTCCCCGATGCCCGGGACGAATGCCTCCTCGTCCTTCCCGTCCTCCTCCTTGTCCTTCTCGGCGGGTGTCTCGGCCTTGAACTGGACTGCGGTGGCAGGTGCGTCGGCCGATGGGAGTGCGCCGATGCGGGCGTCGAGGCCGCGTGCGGCGAGCTCGCCCATGCGGTCGGCCTCTAGTTCCAGGTCGGGGTCGAGGTTCACGTCCTGCCCGTTGACGTGGTCGGTGGCCACGACGCGGCCTGCCTTTTGCTGGACCACGTGCCAGAGCTCGTGGCCGATGAGGGAGAGTCCGACGGGGCTGGTGGGGTTGTACTGCCCGGGGGCGAAGTGGATGTCGGTGCCCTGTGCGAATGCGAGTGCGCCGGCCTTGGTGGCCTCGCCGCTGTTGGGGATGATCTTGACGTCGTCGAAGTTGGCGCCCATGGCTTGGCCCATCTGGGCGAGGACGGCTGCGGGGAGGCTGTCGCCCTTGGCACCCGCGCTGGCGGAGACGCCGGGGCCGTTGGGCTTGAGCTGCAGCGGGGCGTGGTGGAGCTTGAACTGGAAGGGCGCCCCTGCGGCGACCTTGAACTGGGGCGGGTTCTCGTGGCGGCCAGCGGCCTTGCGTTGCGCAGGCTTCTTGCCCTCGGTGGATTTTTCCTCGGATTCCTTCTTGTTTTGGACGGGAGCCTTGCCCTCCTTGCCCTCCTGGGCCTGGGATTCCTCCTCGTCGTCCTTCTTGTTTTCCTCGAAGATCGCGTACACCGGCGGCGCCTGGACGGGACCGTCGAGCTCAGCCAAAGAGAGGAAACTGGCGTTTGGACGCTTCTTTTCCTGCCGAAATTGCTTGGGTGCGTACATAGGAACTACAATTGGCAAATAGACAAAACAAGGGGGAGACGGCTCCCGATATCATCAAAAGGTCAATTTACTGCGGTTTGTTCTATTCACCAAATTTAGATTTGCACAGGGCGAAATTGGAGGCGGGGCTGCGACGAGCGGGGAGGGGTTCAGGGTAAATCTTGTCAACGTGTGAGGTGGGAAGGCGGGCAAATGCCATCGAAGGCAAGGCTTTTGCATTCTATGGATGCCTCACGCCGCGGTGGCGGCTTTTTTCCGTCGCATCCACATTGCGCGAATGACGAGCCAAACGATCACGACAAAAATGAAGTCGATCAAGATCACGTAGAAGACTTGTTGAGCGTTGAGGTTGTTTCCCATCACAGCCGAGCGGCCGGGATGATCCTTCATGTAGCAAATCTCGATCGGCCCACCCAAGTGCAACCGATGGAAGATGTCGTAGGTGATTTGCTCGTCGTCGCTGTAGGTCTCGCCGTCCGCTAGGTATTCAAAGGTCACAAAATAGCGCTCGTTTTTCTTCTTGACGTCACCGCTTTTGGCATAGACTTCGGTGACGGTCGCCTGCACTTTGATGCAATCGGGACTGTCGCGGTCGGCGCTCCATATGCCACCCCCAAAGGTCGTGTAGTTCCAAAAGACCAATCCCACCACGAGCATCGCGAGCATCACGCCGAAGATGAGTTTGGCCCGTTTCTTATTGGATGGAGCCTGAAAAACCCCTGGATTCACATCTGCCATGGTCGATCGATTGACGAATCAAGTCCTGTGACGCTCCATGCACCCTCGACATCGGCGATCACGCGGCCCGGCTGAAACTCACCGGTACTCACGAAGATAAGGATAGTTGGCCCGGATTCCACATCCTGCCGCATGAAATAATAGAGCCGCGACCTGTGCTTGCCGACGTAGGTATCAAATTCGCCGACGGGGTAGCGGTAGCCGTGGTAGGCCATGATCTGCTGGAATGCCGATTCACCCAAGATCTCCCTCAGGTGTTCAAAAGGATGCTTGTGCAGCTCTGCGAGGGAAAATGCCCATTCCGCTTTGCCGCCGGGGACTTGCAGCGGTGCGTACCAATCGTCGGGTTCCATGCCGTCGTAGACGCTGCCGGGCAGAATGTCGAGGATGGGTTGCAGGTGGATGATGGGGCGTGACATAGGCGGTCGATTTTTTGGAATTGTTGCGCACACAGGGGCAAGGGTGGGCTGATGGTTTATTCAATGTGCGTGATGATCAGCGTTCTGCCCTGAAACTCGGTTTGGCCACCGATGGATTTGCCCTGTAGCATCGCGCCAATGGGCGAGGCCATGGAGATGGCGTAATACTTCACGCCTTCGACCTCCAATTTGCCGACGCCGATTGCGAGGAAATAATGCTCATGGTTGGTCATGACGAGGCTCCCGAACTCTGCCTTGGAAAATTTCTTGGTTGCTTCGACACGCTCCAAGTCGGCTTTGAGTGCGAGGGCTTTGCCGCGCTGAAATTCACTTTTGTCAATCTCGATTTGCATCATGGCCCTGCCGGTCTCGTACTTGTCGCCCGCGCTGCTTTTGGTATCGTTGTTGCGGGATTCCTTGGCGGCCTCGATGGCTTGGTTGCTCTCCTCGATGCGCTGGTCGAGCAGGGCTTGCAAGTGCTGGATGATCTTGGTTTTGAGGACGGACATATCGGGCGAGAACCGGTAATTTTGTCTCCAATCACGTCAATTTTGCGGTCATAAACTAGGCTTCAGGGCGCGATGATGTTTGCGAAAGGGAGGGCACCGCAGGCTTGCAATGTTTGGTGTTGTGGGTCAATGTCGATAGCTTTGGCCCTAAATTGATTGGATTTGAAGCAAATGGCAGCGATACGTGTGATCCCGAGGCTCGACATCAAGGGCCCCAACCTGGTGAAGGGCATCCACTTGGAAGGCTTGCGTGTGCTGGGGCGGCCCGAGGAATTTGCACGACATTATTATGAAAGCGGGGCCGACGAGCTCTTTTTCCAGGATGTCGTCGCCAGCTTGTATGAGCGCAACAGCCTGCATGAGATCGTGAGCAAGATCGCCCGTGAGATCTTCATCCCGCTCACCGTCGGTGGCGGATTGCGCTCGCTGCTCGACATCCGGGATGTGTTGCGGGCCGGTGCCGACAAGGTGGCGATCAATACCGCAGCGATCAAAAATCCAGACATGATACGGCAGGCGGCGCTGGATTTTGGCAGCTCGACGATCGTCGTTTCGATCGAGGCGATCAGGGAGCGCGATGGCCGCTACCTGGCCTACACCGACAACGGCCGTGAATTCACGGGCCGCGAGGTCAAGGCTTGGGCGCAAGAGGCCGAGCACCTGGGTGCCGGGGAGATTGTGATCACAAGCGTGGACCGCGAGGGTACGGGCGAGGGCTACGATTTGGAACTCACGCGCCTGGTCTCGGGCGCGGTGCGTGTACCTGTGATCGCCCATGGCGGCCCTGGCAAGCTCTCACATTTTGATGCCGCGATCCTCGAGGGTGGCGCGAGCGCCATCGCG
>JANMIM010000981.1:0-3760 GCA_031375795.1 Bacteroidota bacterium | reverse complement strand
GAAAACCCTTCATGCATTATGGCATCCTGGGAATCGCCTGTCTGCTCGTCTACAATTTCTTCAGCATTTTCTCGATTGCGCTGGTGATCCCCTTCCTGCAAATCCTGTTTCAGCAGGGCGATGCAGCGGCGATGATCGATGCCGCCCGCGCCAGCACAGACCCCACGATGATCGAACGCGGTTACCTGTTTGTGGCCGACATGGTGCTTGAAAGGGGCAAAATGGAGGTTTTGGCCTATCTCTGCGGCGTGCTCAGCTTGTCGATTGTGCTCAAAAGCACCGCCCGCTATCTCACATCCTATTTTGTCGCACCCTTTGAGCAGAGCGTGATCCACCTCATGCGCAAGCGGTTGTTTGCCCACCTGAGCATCTTGAGCATGTCGTTTTTCACGGGCAAGCGCAAGGGAAATATCATCAACGTTTTGGTGACAGACGTGCAGATTGTGCAGGAATCGGTGATCGGCACCGTGCAAAACATGGTGAGCGACCCGATCCAGATGATCCTGATCCTCGCCAGCCTGTTTTTCATTTCCTGGAAACTCACTTTGTTTACGCTCGTGGTCTTGCCGCTCACGGGCCTGTTGATCAGCGTCATCAGCAAGTCGCTCAAGAAGCGGGCACGGCAGGGGCAGGAGCGCCTCGGCGTGTTGATTGCGATCCTGGACGAATTCATCTCGGGGATCAGGATCGTGAAAGCCTTTGGCACCGAGAAGTTTGAGGGCGACCGGTACGAGGACATGAATGGGCAATACCGCGATTTGATGATCTCGATGAAACGTCGCGGCGACATCGCCTCGCCACTGACCGAGGTCTTGAGCATGACCGTGGTCGTGGCCATCATCCTTTTTGGCGGGAGCTTGATCATCTCGGGCTCCAGCGAGCTCATGCCCTCGGCATTCATCGGGTTTGTGGCCTTGTTTGGGTCCTTCATCCAGCCGATCAAGACGTTCAGTTCGGCGCTGTCGCGGATCCAGCGGGGCATCGCATCGTTTCACCGCGTGGAGGAGTTTTTGCAGATCCCCGAGGATGTCAAGGAGCGGCCGGGTGCGGTGGCATTGGGTGAATTCAAGGAGAGCATCCGCTACGAGGGGCTTTCATTTGCCTACGAAGGCGAGGAATATGTGCTGAAGAATGTGGACCTCGAGATCAAAAAGGGCCAAAAAATCGCGCTCGTAGGCCCCAGCGGCGGCGGTAAATCCACCTTGGCGGATTTGTTGCCACGCTACTACGACCCCGTGCACGGCCGCATCACGATCGACGGCGTGGACCTGCGCGACCTCAAGGTCACCGACTTGCGCGGCTCCATCGGCGTGGTGACGCAAGAGGGCATCCTCTTCAACGACACCGTCATCGCCAACATTGCCTACGGCGACACGCAGCCCGACCGCGCACGTGTGGAGCAGGCAGCCGCCATCGCCTACGCCCACGACTTCATCCTGCAGATGCCCGAGGGCTACGAGACAGTGATCGGCGAGCGTGGTACCAAGCTCAGTGGCGGTCAGCGGCAGCGCCTGAGCATCGCGCGGGCCATCTACAAAAACGCGCCCATCCTCATCCTGGACGAGGCGACCTCGGCCTTGGATTCAGAGTCGGAGCGCCTCGTGCAAGCCGCCTTGGAAAAGCTCATGGAGGGCCGCACTTCACTGGTGATTGCCCACCGTTTGAGCACGATTTTGGATGCCGACCAGATCTTTGTGGTCGATGGCGGCCAGATTTTGGAGCATGGCACGCATCAGGAATTGTTGGCCCGTGGTGGTGTTTATCGGCATTTGCATGATATTCAGTTTCGGGACTGAGGAAGTGGAGAGTGAAAAGTGGTGCTGTTCTGGGCAGCTTTTGAATTGAACCGCAGAGGACGCAGAGGTTCGCAGAGTAGCCATTGTGCTCTGCGGTCCTCTGCGCCCTCAGCGGTTTTCTAATTCACGACAACAAGACTCACTTGCTATACTCCGCAAAATACTTGTGAAACAACGGGATCGTCTCGATGCCTTTGTAGAAGTTGAAGAGCCCGTAGGACTCGTTGGGGCTATGGATGGCGTCGCTGTCCAGGCCGAAGCCCATGAGGACGGTGTTCACACGGAGCACGTTGCTGAAAAGGGCGACGATGGGGATGGAGCCGCCGTCGCGGGTCGGTATGGGAGCCTTGCCGAAGCTCTCTTGCAAGGCAGCGCTCGCCGCCTTGTAGCCGACGGAGTCGATGGGCGTCACGACAGGGTAGCCGCCGTGGTGGGGCCTCACCTCGACTTTCACGCTCTTGGGGGCGATGCTTTCAAAGTGGGCCTTGAAAAGCTCGGTGATCTTCTCGGGCGTTTGGTTGGGGACCAGGCGCATCGAGATCTTGGCCGATGCCTTGGAAGGCAGCACCGTCTTGGCGCCCTCCCCGATATAGCCGCCCCAGATGCCATTCACGTCGAGCGTGGGGCGAATCGACCCTTGCTCGATCACGCTGTATCCCTTCTCGCCACGCGTTTCGGCGATGTCCAGCTTGGCGATGTATTCTGCATATTCAAACGGACGCTCGGCCATCTTGGCGCGTTCCTCGGCACTCAATTCCACGACGTCGTTGTAGAATCCCGGGACTGTGATCTGCCGGTTGCCGTCCTTGAGGGAGGCGATCATCTCGCAGAGAACATTGATCGGGTTGTCGACGACACCGCCATACGTGCCCGAATGCAGGTCGCGGTTGGGGCCCGTGACCATCACCTCCAGATAAGTCATGCCACGCAGGCCCGTCGTGATCGATGGCGTCTGATTGTTGATCATCGAGGTGTCTGAGATCACGATCACATCACACTTGAGCATGTCTTGGTATTGGCGCACAAAGCCATCCAAATGCTTGCTGCCGACCTCTTCCTCGCCCTCGATCAGAAACTTCACATTGCAAGGCAGCTCGCCCATGCTTTGCAATATCTCGACCGCCTTGAGGTGCATGAACATCTGACCTTTGTCGTCGCATGCGCCTCTGGCATAGATTTTTCCGTCCCTGATTTCGGGTTCGAATGGCGGACTGACCCAGAGCTCCAAGGGGTCTGGCGGCTGCACGTCATAGTGGCCATAGACCATGATGGTCGCCCGGTCTGGACGCTGCTCGGTCTCTGCATACACAATCGGATGTCCCTCAGTAGGGTAGATTTCCGCACGCGCCACATTGAGTCGCAGCAGGTGGCTTTTGACCAATTCGGCAGTTTTTAATACATCACTTTTATGGTCAGGGTTTGCACTCACACTGGGAATGCGTAACATTTCCAACAACTCCTCCAGAAAGCGTCCCTTGTTCGCTTCCAGAATCCCTCTAATTTCTTCCATTTTCAGCATTTACGGTACCAAGCATCCGAGGCGATCATCACCACCCCTCTAGACTACGCGCCAAAAGTAGCGAATTTCTTACGCACCACAAGGGAAGAAAATCAATCGTTCCGCTAGAATTTTTGATGGGGATTCCCTTGGGGCGCCTCCACTCTATTCCCACGCTGCAATCCAAAAACCCGGCCTGAGACCGTAAATCGGTGCCTTGGTGAACCGTTTATTGAGCACGATGCATTGGTTGTTTGCCCAGAGGAAAATGTAGGGCTGCTGATCATAAATCGCCTTTTGTATTTCTTGCGACAGGGCCTTGTGTTTTTCGGGCACAGTCGATTCCTCGTACTGGGCGATGAGGCGATCGGTGGTTTCATTTCCAAATCCGACAAAATTGGAGCCCTTGCCCCAGGTTTTGGAATGCCAGATCTGGCGGTAAGTATCCTCGTTGGGGTCAGACACC
>JANMIM010000918.1:0-6924 GCA_031375795.1 Bacteroidota bacterium | reverse complement strand
CTTGGGCACGCGCACGTTGTCAAACACGAGTTCACCCGTGATCGAGGCCCGCAGCGACCACTTGTTGTGGATTTCGGGGGTCGTGAAGCCCTCCATGCCGCGCTCCACGATCATGCCACGGATCTTTCCTTGCTCGTCCTTGGCCCAGACCACCGCGATGTCCGCAAATGGGCTGTTGCTGATCCAGGTCTTGGCGCCATTCAGGATCACGTGGTCGCCGTCTTCCTTGAAGTGGCTCGTCATGCCGCCCGGATTGCTCCCGAAGTCAGGCTCGGTGAGGCCGAAGCAGCCCATCATCTCGCCCGAAGCCAGCTTGGGCAGGTATTTGCGGCGCTGCTCCTCGGTGCCGTAGCGGTAGATCGGGTACATCACCAGCGAACCCTGCACCGAGACCATCGAGCGCAGGCCCGAGTCTGCGCGCTCCACCTCTTGCATGATCACGCCGTATGCGATGTCGTCCAGGCCGGCGCAGCCATATTCCTTGGGGAGAGATGGCCCAAAGATGCCGAGCGCGCCGATTTCAGGAATCAAATGCGTTGGGCATTGGCTGTTTTGCGCCCAATCCTCGATGTGCGGCATGACCTTCGCATCGATGAAGTCGCGCACAGCGCCACGGATCATCTTGGTCTCCTCGCTGAACAAATCGTCCATCAAGTAATAATCAGGGGCGGTGTAGGGAGTTACTGCTGCCATATTTTTTATTTCTGATCTCTATTTGTGAATATCAACTCGATTTCGGGCGCAAAGTTAGTGCGTTTTCCAAAAAGTAAGAAATTTAGACCGATCTTTGCTGATCATAGCATACATGATACATTTTGATTAAATCGGTGTCTCCCAAGAAAGCCTTGCAAGTCTCCCTGCTTTTTCTGAAACTTGGACCAAACCTGGTTTCAGGAGTTTGAATAGCCAAAGATGAGACTGAAAATAGAATCGATCGACTTAAAAGGCTTCAAAAGCATCAAGAACCTCGACTCTTTTGTTCCGAGGCCGCTCAATGTTTTCATTGGCCAAAATGGAGCCGGGAAGTCCAACTTTATTTCCTTCTTCAAGTTTCTCTCAAACATGCTCAGCGGCACCGGCAACCTATCTGCTTTTGTGGGCATGCATGGAGGAGCCTCGACATTTCTATTTGACGGGCCGGAGGTCACACCCATGCTCAGCAGTACACTCGCCCTCAGAAGCGAATCGGGGTTGAATGAATATCAATTCAAGCTAGCTCACGCCTCTGGAGACAGCTTTATTTTTACAGAGGAGCAATTTAGATACCTCCCAAACAGGCAAATTGGGGTTCCTGTTTGGCAGCCTCTCGGTGCAGGTCATCGTGAATCTGCACTCATAGGTGCCGAGTCAACAGGAATAACCCAGGGAACCGTGAGAAAACTATTGCAGCAATTACATACCTACCAATTTCACAATACCACCTTCAATTCGCCCATTCGCAACTGGAAGCCCGATCTGAACAATGGCTGGTTTCTGGAGGAAGATGCGAGAAATCTTGCCGCAGTATTGTTTCGACTCAGGGACCGTGAGAGCGCCATATACCTGAAGATTATCCGGCTTTTACAGCAGGTGATCCCTTTTTTCGATGATTTTATTTTGACGAACCAATACGGCGCCACCTACCTGCAATGGAAAGAGAGAAACTCATCGCAAACTTTTGTTGCTACCCAGGCAAGCGACGGCATGTTACGGGCTATGGCTTTGGTTACGCTATTATGCCTTCCCCCGCGGCAACTGCCAGCCGTCATGTTTCTCGATGAGCCAGAGCTAGGGCTGCATCCATCAGCTGCTAAACTTGTTTGTGAATTGATTCATGGAGTCTCGGAGCATTGTCAAGTATTTATGGCCACTCAAGATGCCGACATGCTCAATGAGTTTTCGCCAGAGGACATTGTGATCGTGACTAGAGAAGGGCGGAAATCTGAATTTCATCGCTTGCAAAATGCAGATTTGATCGATTGGCTAGACGATTACAGCCTTTCAGAACTCTGGCATCGCAACATTATTGGAGGCAAGCCATGAAGCGAGTGTTTGTCATCGTTGAGGGCGAGACTGAAGAAAGGTTTCTGCGCAAAGTCGTGTATGACCATCTCATTGTGAGAGGCATCCACCTAGAGCCACAACAATGGCTTACCAACAGGAAACTCGGCACTGGAGGCGGAGGAAAAAGTTTCGACCTTGTATTCAACCACCTCAATCGCTTGAATTCCAAATATCAGAATGACCCTAGCTCATATATTTCTACAATGATTGATTTCTATGGATTTCCTCGCCAAGGTAATTATACGATCTTCGATGCAGAAATTGAGCGGCTATCATCGGGCTTACAAAAAGTGCTGCTCCTAGAAGAAAGGCTCGCAAAACTGATTCCTTCACGCAATTTCATACCTTATGTGCAGCTTCATGAGTTTGAAGCATTGCTCTTTTCAAACATTGATGCTCTTTCCCAATTTTACCCCGACAGAGAAAAAAATATCGCAGACCTGAAAAAAGAAGTAGCAGGAAAAGCACCCGAAGACATCAATGAAACCCCTCAAAATGCCCCTTCCAAGCGAATCATGAGACATATCGGGCCCTATCAAAAGCAGAAGACCACCGCGGGAGTCATGACAGCCGAGATCATAGGGCTTCAGGCCATACGCAACGCTTGTCCACATTTCCATAGTTGGATTTGCAGATTGGAACAATTGTGAGCAACCATTCATTGCAATAGCCCATTTGCGGAGCAGAGGCCTTCAAAATCCATCCTTCATCTCTCTGGTTTCTTCTGTCGACCTTTGGGTCTGCTCCTATCATATGGCTCCAGCATACCTGTGACATCCTTTGGCGACCAACCACAAAAAATAATGCTGTCATCCCTAGCCTCTGAAAATCGACTGGCCACGCCTCTGGTATGCAATTCCAAAACTCAATGCTACGTTTCCATTGTTCAATTCTATATCTATTCCTTTTGGGCGCTGCCCGCCTACGGCGTGCCGGGCTATCCGCTACAAGTCCTCGCCCCGATTACCGCGGGGCTGCGGGCTATCCGCTCCTATCCCTAGCGCTTGTGCAGTGCGAGCGAGGAGAGTGAGAACGGAGAAAAGAGGATTCGTGACCAGGCTTCCACCGTCAACATCAGCATCAAACGATTGCTGTCATCCACAATCTGCTCACCCCGCGCTTTTTGCTCTTCCAGGTACAATGCAATTGCTTCCTCGGCCATTGTGCGCGCCTCGGTGACGTTTTCACCTTAGGTATTGCAACCTGGCAACGACGGGACCATCGCGGTGTATCCTCCGTCACTTTCTGGAATCAAGTGCACATTGATATATTTAATTCATCGTCCCATCATTTGACGTCCCTACTCCTCCCCCACTTCCTTGCCATCGATGATCACGATCTCCACTTGGTCGCGACAAAAATAATACGGGATCTCCGCGAGGCTTTCCAGCGGCGCGGTGATGAGCAGGTCTGCCCGCTTGCCGGGCTCGATGCTGCCGATCTCGTGGCTCAAGCCGAGGGCGGCGGCGCCGTTGAGGGTCATTGCGACGAGCGCCTCCTCGGGCAGCAGCTTCATTTTGGTGCAGGCGAGGCTCATGATGAATTGCATGTTGCCACCCGGGCTGCTGCCGGGGTTGAAGTCGCTGGCGAGGCAGAGCGGCAGGCCGGCGTCGATCATCTCGCGCCCAGGCGCGAAGGGGATGCCCAGGAAAAATGAACAGCTGGGCAATGCCGTCGGCATGGTGTTGCTGTTTTTGAGGGCCGCGATTTCATCGGGGCCGATGCACTCCAGGTGGTCCACGCTCAGCGCTTGGTGGGCGATGCCCACCTGCACCCCGCCGGAGTTGGCGAGTTCATTGGCGTGGATTTTGGCGCGGAGGCCATATTTTGCGCCGGCCGTGAGGATGCGGGCCGTCTCCTCGACCGTAAAGAAGCCACGGTCGCAAAACACGTCGATGAAGCTGGCCAGTTTTTCCTCTGCCACCCGCGGGATCATCTCATTCACGACAAGGTCCACATAGCCTGCTTGGTTGCCCTTGAACTCGGGCGGCACGGCATGGGCACCCAAAAAGGTGCGCTTGATGCGGATCGGACACCATTGCTCGATTTTTTTGGCGACCCTGAGCATTTTGAGTTCGTCCTGGAGGGTGAGGCCATAGCCGCTTTTGATCTCGACGGTGGTCGTGCCCCATGCGATGATCTCCCAGGCACGGGCCAGGGCCGACTCCAGCAGTTCATCCTCCGACATCGCCCTGAGTTTCTGGGCACTGTTGAGGATGCCGCCGCCTCGGGCCGCGATCTCCTCATAGCTCAAGCCGCGTATGCGGTCCACATATTCACCCGCCCGCGACTTGGCAAAGACGAGATGGGTGTGGCTGTCCACGAAGCCCGGTAGCACGATACGATCTTCGCAATCGATGATCTCGGCCTCCGCGCGCATGGTTTCCTTCAGCGCCGACATGGGGCCGGTGGAGTGGATGATGCCGTCTTCGACGAAGACGAAGGCGTTTTGGATCATGGCCGAGTCGGCCATGGCGGTGCCGGATTTTTGGAGTTCACCGTGCGCCGCTACGCGGTGCAGGTGGTGGATGTTTTCTAGGAGGAGGCGCATTTTGGGCGGAGTTGAGAGTTCAGAGTTCAGAGTTCAGAGTTCGGAGTTCAGAGTTTTGGGGGCTTTGCGGACCTTTGTGCACTTTGCGGTTTCATTTTCAGCTTATTGGGGTGAAAGGTAGTAGGTAGTAGGTAGTAGGTAGCAGTTGAGAGTTTGCTTGACTTTGCGGGCCTTTGCGCACTTTGCGGTTTCATTTTCAGCTGATTGGGGTGAGAGGTGGCAGGTAGCAGTTGAGAGTTTGCTTGACTTTGCGGGCCTTTGCGCACTTTGCGGTTTCATTTTCAGCTGATTGGCGTTGAAGGGGCGGGGTTGGGGGATTTTGAGGGAATTTACATCCTGATTGACATCTTCGCTCAAAGTGGACTTTCTCGCTGTGTTTTGCCTTCGCCGCAAATTTAAGGTGCCATCATTTTCACAGGCCAGAGGCCTGTTGGTCGATAGCCCTTCGGCCGGAGGCCGCGGGCTCACTTCCAGGCCGCGGGCTCACTGCCCTGCCTTCTCGGCTTTGCGGCTTGCCTTCATGAGGCGGGCGCGCTCCTTGCCCTCGGGGTCGCCTAGGCTCACGCGCAGGTTCACGGGGATGCGGGGCTGACCTTGGAAGTGCTCTAGCAACGAATCGAGGCGCGCGGAGTTGCTGTTGAGGTTGTTGTAGAGCTTTTCATCCTTGATGAGCATTCCCAGCGTGCCTTTGCCAGATTCGACATCTGCCATGATGCCGTTGAGGTTCTTGATCATCGTCGAGCTTTCCTCCACGATGGCCTTCACGCTCGTGCTTGCCGAGGCGAGGGAGTCGGTGAACTTGGCGGTGTTTTCCATCACGCGGGTGATGGTCTCGTTTTGGTTCTTGATGTTCTTGACGATCTTGTTGGCGTTGCTGGCCGTGGCCTGGAAGCTGCCGAGCAAGGTGTCGACGCGGTAGCTCGACTGCGAGAAATTGTGGCTCGTGGTCACGAAGTCGTCGAGAATCTTGTCGACTTTGTTTCCGGCGCTCTCGTCCATCGTGTTGTTGAGCCATCCCACAAACTGCTTGAGGTTGTTGATGAGTCCGCCGATGTCGTCCTTGAGTGGCAAAATCTCATCTGTGAGGCGTTTTTCCAGGCTTACCTCGACTTCGCCGGTGAGGGTGCCGCCGTTTTCGGCGATCTGCGGCTTGGTGCCCCGCTCGATGCGAATGGATTTGGAGCCGAGCAAGTCGGCATTTGCGATGACCGCCTTGGAGTCATAGGGGATCTCCAAGCCCTTGTCGAGCGAGAAGCGCACCTCGATCTTGCCGGTGGTCTTGTTGATCTCGATGTTCTTGACTTGGCCGACGAGAAATCCATTGTACAAGACGGGGTTACCGCTGCCAAGTCCGGCGATGTTGTCGTAGTAGGCTTTGAGTTCAAATCCGCTCACGAAGATTTTCTCACCCTTGAGCAGGTTGAAGCCGATAATGAGGAGCGTGATGGCCACAGCCGCCAAGATCCCGACTTTCGTCTCGTTGTTTAGTTTCAAAGCAGGTCGAGTTTTAAAGACATTAATTCCACCATAAAGCTAAAAAAAAGGACGGGTCTATGAAATATCCCCAACCATGAAGAAGATACCTGCGACGGCTAAAAGGTTGCTTATCAGCTGATTTTGTTTTCGGGAAGGAATAATTTTTCACATTTCCACATCGTGGCGATGCGTCCATCAGGCTTTGGGACCTGTGATCGATCGATTTTGGACGCGGCGTGCGCGCCTATTTCCCGCCTTCCTGCGCCTCTTCTTTTTCCTCGACGATGCCGGTCATGTCGGTGTTGTAGTCCCTCACGGCACGGTAGATCGCGCTTGCCATGTAGCTCTGCCCGTTTTCGGAGGTGAGGAAGAGTTCCTCCTCCTTGTTGGAGATGAAGCCCGTCTCGATGAGGATCGCTGGCTTGCTCGCGCGCCACAGCACGAGGTAGCCTGCCTGCTTCACGCCCCTGTCCCTGCGCCCGATGCGGTTGGCAAATTGCTCTTGCACCTTCATCGCCATCTTGTTGCTCAGCTCCAGGTGTACATTGGTCACATATTGAAAGAAAATGTAGGCGGCCACGGAGTTGGGATCAAAGCCCTCGTAGACTTCCTCATAGTTGTCTTCGAGCATGATCACTGAGTTTTCGCGCATCACGACATCCATGTTGGCGTCGCTCTTGTGGGTGCCCAGGACATAGGTCTCCGAGCCAAAGGCCTCTTTGTTCTTGTTGCTGTTGCAATGGATGGAAATGAAAAAATCCGCCTCACTGTCAGCAACTTTCTTGGCACGGTTTTCCAGCTCGATGAATGTGTCGTCGTCGCGGGTCATCTGCACCTTGAGGTTGGGGAGGTGC
>JANMIM010000898.1:0-3236 GCA_031375795.1 Bacteroidota bacterium | reverse complement strand
GATTTCGCCAAGGCCGGAGAGACGTTTCAAAGTTTTGACGGGACGGAATTTAAGCTGGACGGAACGGAGCTCACCACCACGATCTGGAACAGCGTAGGAGCGCCAGTAAGAAAGACCGCTTGGCGGATTAAACCAAGGATTGGCTTGGATGCCCATTCCTTCCGCAAAGATCACCTCGTCAAAGCGGCCACTGTGGCCAGGAAGGCAGAGCTCGGCAGTATCGGGTTGCAGCTGCGTGTATTGAAACTCCGCTTGGATGTAAGTGAGGCCAAAGGTCTCCTGCAAGGTCTTGATGATTCCCAGGCATAGGTTCTCGACCTCCGCCCACCCACAAGTGGAAATGCGCAGTCCCCCGATCGGGTTGTTGACGAACGCTTCCTGCTGTGGGCGGCCCTCATGCACGCCCAGGCTGGAAAATTGAGGATCTTGCAAGCGCACCATCCAGTCATTGTAGTTGTAGCCGTCTGGAAATGGCCTGAATATGGGCATGAAATGAAAATACTGACGCAGCCACGCCATGGCCGGCAGGGAAAGGAATCGGTGGATGGCCGCCAGCATCTCATCGGCCATCCAAGACTTGTTGGCCTCCCTTCCCGTGACGACATTGAACAGGCCGGCGGCCACGCGGCTTGCCGACTTGGGGCGATGCTGGTCGATCATCGTGACACGATGTCCACGCAGGGCGGATTCGGCAGCCATGAAGCTCCCTGCGAGTCCGCCACCGATGACCAATATGTGCTTTGGGCCTGCCATTTGAATTACCAACGAATGTCGATGAGAGTTGTTCTACCGCAGGCCAATTTCCCTGAAGGACCTTGCGATTTTCCGTCTGCTGTCGATCACCTTGTTTTCATTTACTTTGCACTTCGGTTTCTCAAATTCTGATGTCCCTATGTTGACGGTTCAAAGCTTCACTTTTTTTCCCGAGTATTTTGGTGAAAACACCTATGTCTTGTCTGATGAAACCGGGTCTTGCGTCGTGGTCGACCCCGGTTGCTACCATCGTCATGAAAAGGAGGCCTTGGTCGCCTACATCGAAGGCAAGGGCCTGAAGCTGGAAATGGTCCTCAATACCCATTGCCACATCGACCATATCCTGGGCAACGCCTATTTGGTATCCAAGTACAACGTGCCCCTCGTGGCACACGAGGATGACCTTTACAACATCGTGGGTGCCGAGGCATTTGCCAGGATGTATGACCTCAGCATCGATCCATCACCGCAACCGACTTCCTTTGTGAAGGAAGGCGACACCATCAGGTTTGGGGCCACGGAATTGGAGGTGCTCTTCACGCCGGGGCACAGCAGGGGGCATGTGGCATTTTTCCATCGGGCATCGCGGCAGCTTTTTAGTGGCGACGTATTGTTTCGCGACAGCGTGGGCCGTGTAGACCTCCCCGGCGGCTCGGCACCGGTTTTGGTGGACTCCATCTTGAACAAGCTGTTTCCCCTCGGCGACGATGTCAAGGTGTATGCAGGTCACATGGAGCCGACAACGATCGGGCGCGAGCGCCTGCACAATCCAGTCGTCGCCCAGATGATGCGCGCCATGCAGCGCTAGGCATTGCGCACGGTCATTGGACCATTTCTTGTATGCCCCATTCCACTCTGGTACTTACACCAAGGTCGACGGTGACACCACTGTCGTGACGTCCTCGGGATGGGCAGATCTACGATATGCTCGGGCAAACAATGATTCGGCGATGCCGCATCTTGAATCGAATTGCTCGTTCCTCAGCCCCCTTTTTTTGAGGTGGGCCGACGAACTTGTTCCTGATTCATCATTCACCCGTTTTCATGGGCCCAGCGAAAACCCTGAACACCTAGGCGAGACGATCCCCATCCTAAAGTATTGTACCCCAGGCGATAGCACTTGGGTGGCATGATAAAGGGGCGTCGCCCACTTGGAATCAAATTGCTTCATTGTGTTTCTAGCTTTCATTCCCCGCATTTCCTGAGACGACAAAATGCCTCTCCCTCCAGCGAACACAATGCAAATATACAACAATAACTACAAAAAGCAAAAATATATGGGTAAATAAACAGAAAATGCCACAAATGGCGGCAATTCTGGCTCCTTCAGCTGATTTTGTGGATCAGCGCGACGGCATATACCTTGATTCCCTCGTGGTTGCCGATGGCGTCCATCCCCTCCATGCGGGTCGCCTTGATGGACACGGCGTCGACCTCCACGGCTAGCAAGGGTGCAATCACAGCTTGCATCGCCGGCACGTGCGGATTCATTTTGGGTGCCTCGGCCACGATTGTGCAGTCGACATTACCCGTTTGCCAGCCTTTTTCCCGCAGCAAGGCCACGGTATCTGCCAGCAAGATGCGGCTGTCTGCACCTTTGTAACGTGGGTCGGTGTCGGGAAAATGGTGGCCGATGTCGCGCAGGTTTGCAGCGCCCAAGAGGGCGTCGCAGATCGCATGGAGCAGTGCGTCGGCGTCGCTATGACCCAAGAGGCCCGTCTCATGCGGAATGTCGATGCCCCCCAAGATCAATTTGCGACCCTCGACAAGGCGGTGTGTGTCAAATCCAAAGCCGATTCTGATGTTCATGCCCGAAAAATAGGAAGATTTCGCACGCTGCCGGGTCACATCGCTCGATTGTGTACACATTTACCCAACTTAGCGGTCATGGAATCCCCACGATCCCTCCCCGAGGCGGCTCAGATCGCAAATGCCAGGTTGCTCAAGTGGCTGGGGGGCGCATGGATGTTGATGGGAATCTTGCTCATCGTCGGCTTCTTTTGCCCCAATTTCATGGTTGCAAACTTGGGAATCAGTGGGTTGGGAGTCATTGAGCGGGCCTTTCGCGCGGGCGGGAACCCGATGCGGATCCTGGACGACGCCACCTATTGCATGATGGTGGCCTGCCCGATCGTTCATCTCTTGCTCGGGGTGCTGGCGATCGCCTGTGGAGCCGTGAACCTTGGGGCCTCAAGCGGGAAGAATGTGGTTTGGCTTACGTCTTTCAGCCTTTTTGCCATTGCATTCACCCTGGTCGGTGCGTGGCTGATCGATGCAAGTCGCAGCGATGTCTTCCCGATCGCCAAGCTGCTTCCCAGGACTGCCGCCGCCTATTGGATGTCCATCGGCTTGGAGTCGCTGATTTTTGTTTTGGGCATGGTTTTTTGGGGATGGAGCATGCGAGGAGCTGCGAAATCATTGTGAAGGCAAATCCTTTTTTGGCAGGAGAGGCTCGGAGTTTTGGGGTTTGGGGCAATGTAGAC
>JANMIM010000843.1:0-1773 GCA_031375795.1 Bacteroidota bacterium | reverse complement strand
GCCACGAGCAGGACGAGCGCACCCGCCACTGCGATCTTCAAGCCCGTTCGACCGTTTCCGTTCGGCCTTGCAATACCTGCGGCTTGCAGTGCCTCGGCGAATTCCCTTGCCCTGCTTGGTGTCTGCGAGGCCCATTTGGAGCCTTGCACCATCTGCGCGGCCAAGGCCCATTTCCGTTCGCGCATCGCCTTCCAGGTCTGGGGGAACTTTCCGCGCCAGTTGATGCCCAACTGGTAGTTCACCGATGTCAGGACGGTCACGAAGGCCGTGTCGGATGCAAGCCCCAACTCGGTGGCCTGTCCGATTGCCGCGCCGTATGCACCCGCCGTGTCGGCCCTTGTCCATCGCTCCAACACTTGCATTGGCACCGTGTCGCCCTCGTCGTAGGTGGCCCGCTCGGCCTCCGTGAGCAGGTGGCCCATGCCAGCCGTGGGATGGCCCTCGGTGTCGATATAGACCTCTGTTTCCCAGCCTTCGCGGGGTTTGAGGTATTCGATTATGTGGCGGGGGGCTTCCATTGCTCAGTCTGGTTTCGCGGTTTTCCTCGGGTCTTGGTTCCTCACGGTCGCCGCCATGATCGTCAGGGCCGACACCTGGCCTGCGGGGAGGTTGCTCGTCACCTTGACGCGGCCCGTGAACTCGTAATGGTTCTCGCGGGTGTCGGCCCCGGTCGCGCTGTAATGGCCGAACTCGCTGGTGATCTCGATGTCCCCGGCTGTGGCGATCAGGTCGAGCGGTGCCCAGACCCATGAGTTGCGCGTGGTGATCGGGATCGTCTCGCCGCCCTGGAGGATGACCGTGCGCATCTCAAGCTCGTAGTTGCCGTCGTGGCCCATCTCCCGCATCCGCCTCGGGATGTATTCCTGGAGGAATCCGACTGTCATGGCCGTTGGGTGTAGGTGAGGTGGATGTCGATGTCGTACTCCTCGTTGCTCGTGCGCGACTTGTTGATCTCGTCGAAGTACGCGCCCCGCACATGGCGGCAGTCCCAGGGGATTTTGATTGCCGTCGCCGCAATCGACTTGCCGCTCAAGCCGAGGACTTTCTGTTGCCAGAACGCGCCGCCAGGGTGCGAGAGGCCGCAAGGCAGGTAGTCGCGCTCGAAGGTTTCCAGCAAATCCACCTTTTGCATGAAGAAGACGTTGCCCGGCTTGTCCCATCGAAGCGCGACGTGGCCAGCCGTGCCGTCCTGCCACGGCCTTGCCGCCGTGTATGCCGAGACGCTCTTCACAACGTCGGCCACCACGCGGATCGAGGTGAAGGCAATTGCCTTCTCCGGCAGGAAGAGGTCGAAGTAGAGCCGCTCCCCCTGCTTGCGCACGGTCACGCGATGTCGGGCGATCCCCTCGGCATGGATGGATTGGCGGGTCATCGGGTGGGTTCGTCGATCTCGATCAAAAGGTAGATGTGGACGCTGTGCGCTGTGAACGCCTGTGCGAGGTGGGTGTTGTCGGTGTATGCGACCTTCAACACGCCGTTGCCCGGCAGCAGGTCGAGCGAGAGGAACCTTTCGTCGGGTGCCACGCCGAGGCCGCTCATCAGGAGCTTGGTGTGGTGGCCGTCGGGAATGACTTCCTCGCCGGAGAGGATCACGCCGATGGTGCCACGGTGGAAGATCATCTCGTCGCGGTCGGAGGTCACGAGGATGCCGATCACCCGCTTGGAGTGCTTGTCAAGCTCGAATTCGTCCCGCACGGTCGAGAGGGCTGTGGTGATTTCAAGGTCGTGGCGTTTTCTGAGCAGCATCTTTTTCCTTTGGTTTTGAGGTGGATC